>CAXVWN010000262.1:0-39496 GCA_964263725.1 Spirosoma sp. | reverse complement strand
GTGATTTGAAGGATAGTATCGCCAATCTGAATTTTTTGGTCTTTTAGCGCAAGCAAGTTCAGACCTGATACAACAATATACCGACGAACCAGAGCCGGGTCTAAACTGCCTCGACCTGTTAATGCAGCAACAACGGGCAAGTGTTCGGCCTGAATAAGCGTCACGTGGCGGTTACCACTTTGCCCGCTGTAATGATCGCCGATAATGCCTTTTTTCTCAGAAATCGTAATCGTTTCGACTACCTGTACGGGCTCTCGACGTTCGGGTCGAATACCAATCCACTCCACCCGGCCGGGCTGAGGCAATACGTCGAATAAGTCTTTAATGTTTTGCAAGCTCGTTGTGATCTGAAACGGGTTTACGCCCCGTTAGAATACAACTAATAAGTCATGTACGTGTTCACAACGGAGCCATCGTCAAACAGGTCAACAACGGCGTAGCCTGGTGCCGTATGCTGGTACTTTCCAAACCACCACGCTCCGCTTACAGCCCCATTGCAGAAATACGAAACACCATTATAATCGACCCGATCCACCAGGTGAATATGTCCGCTCAGGGCAGCTTTTACGTTAGGATGACGGTGGAATAAATTCGTAATACGAACCGTGTCACTGTGCATCCATCGCGCCGGTACGCTCCAGTTCTCATCGGCAAAACGCTGTCCATCGAAAAATACGCAGGCCGCCAGAATGGGCACGTGCGAAACAACCAGAATCGGTATCTCGGTGGGTGTATTTTTCAAGTCGGCTTCGAGCCAGTGAATTTGTTCGTCGTCTAAATGGGCGGTATACCAGCTTCCGTCGGCTTTGGGTTGTACGCTGTCTAAAACGATAATGTGCCAGCCGTTTCGGTCGATGCTGTAATAGCGTTTCGCCATCTGAAACTCATCCATTGCCCACTGCCGACCAGCTTCAAAACAAACCTTTGTTTCCTGTTTGCACCAAATGTCGTGGTTACCAACACAGCTTAACATCGGCAGTGTATTTTCACTACGGAGTACATCCTGATAAAGATGCCATTGCCGATTAACGCTGTCTTTACCCCGACCATGAGCTTCCATAACGGCATCGCCCCCGTTAATAATCAGGTCGGGTTTGTCGGGCAAACTCTGCACATGGTGAAGGCATTTTTCAAAACCTTTGGCCGCACCGATCAGCGGCTGCATATGAATATCGGTGAGGTGAGCAATTCGCAATAGCCGTTGTTTAGGTATTGCTACGGCATGGGCTGATGCCAATTTGGTTACCGACAGAGCGGCAATGCCCGCTCCCACTCGCCTAACTACGTCCCGACGATTCATACCTACATTGGTTTGCGCAAAGTACGGCGTCGCCAATGACCTGAGTATTAAATGAATTTTACGTTTTTGTTAGTTGTTTCCTGATTTTGTGTACCGTTTGTTCACACCGGGCTAGTAATATGACCTTACCTGCCAAACTTCATCGTCGTACCAATCCGAAAACCTAAGCCCTGATACTTAGCGTCCTGCCATTGAGAAATGATCTCCACCCGAAAAAAGGGAAACACCTGTGGAATCAAGCCATCCAGACCATACCCAACTTCGGTATAATGTTTTGAAACCGGTGTGTACAAATAGTGAACGAACAGGTTTTCTTTCAGGCCAATTAACCGAACGAGCGTTAACTGCGTTACCAGAAACTTACGAAACTCTGCCAGAACGTGGGCTTCGGCGAAACGTTTTGCCGTACTATACTGATAATAAGGCAACAACCTAAAAGTTGAAACCGCATCGCCCTGCTGAAAGAAAAACTGATTTCCTTCAAAATGCTTAAAATCAGGAAAGTATAGCTGGCGATCATTCAGGAAGGCTCCGGCGCTAAGTTTATAATTTAACCGGCTGCGAATGCCCGTCTCAAACGAATGACTAACAATAGCCTGTAGAAAATCATAATCGACATCAGCCATCCCTTTGCGGTAATTCACGGTCAGCAGTGGCGCGTCGTTATCGCGCCGGGCAACCCGCCGACCGTTGCGAATCGTGTAGTGTGTGGCACCTAACCGCGCCGAAGCGGTCAGGTTAAGAGTTAGCGCGTTGTGAGTCGGGAAGGCCGTACTCGCGATTTCGTCATTGTCGGGACGGTTGGGTGTAAACGTTCGATTTTTCCAGTCAATCCAGGGCTTAAGGTCTTCTTTATAATTCGCCAGTTCGGTACGACGGGCGTATTCGAGGCTACCTGTCAGCGCAATGCGGTTTTTAAACGGCGATGCGTTAATGGTTAGATTCAGGAAATCTTTCTGATAGAGTTTCGCGAAATTCTGCTCAAACAAAAGCGTTGTCAGCGAATTCAGAAATGGGCTTATGGGATTATCAGGATTGAATTGATATAAATACCGGCCACCCGATAAGCCAATGCGTGTGGTTTTGTACTGATAACTGGCTTGGCCGTAGCCAACAAATTGCTTCCTGCCAAATTGGTAACGACCCGTACCGCCAATATTCCACTCACCAAGCGCAATCTGCCTGAACCGATTGACGGAATCAACCTTCTTTCTGAACCGGTAATTTAGCGCCCCTTCCAGAGTATATCCTTCGACGGTATTATATTCTATACGGGCTAATGGGCTGGTGTAGATTAGGGAGCCGCGTTTGCTTAGCGCCCATGTATGGCCACTCAACAGTTGGCCTACCGAAAACTTATTAGCTTTCTTTTTTTGTGTCGTATCGCGTTTGGTTGAATCAACCGTACCGGGTGCCTTTATTTCACGTATTAAACCAAGGCTATCAGCTTTGCGGTAACTTTTGGTTTCGGCAGTGGTCAGCGGAACCGACCGCAATGAATCCCAAAAAACATTGGAGCGTTTACGCGCGAGGGAGTCCACCACAAGCGAATCATCGCGCACAACAGTCACATCTTCCTTCCGATTCTTACGAGTTTGTTTCTCTTGCTTCTCATATTCTTTGACCATCTGCCGAAGGTTTTTGGTCGAGAATTCCTTTTGTTTTTTTACTAAATCGTTGAGTTGGCTGCCTTTAATTTCGCCTTTGGAAAGCGTTTGCGCCGGTGGACTTTTCTTCTCGTCCGTCACTTCAATATCTTCGACAAAAGCAGGGTTCACGACAAATTCACTAAAGGTGAGGTTACGAATATAATAGCCCGTTGCCTTCACACCCAGATAAGATCCTTTGCCCTCATATCGCTGATTCGTTGGCATCCAGACGCCCTGAATGGGGCTGCATATATGCCGAATCGAAATTGAAATACCGATGTTATTGACCGTCTCCAACTGTAAGCTATGAATAGCCCAGGTATTCTCAAGAATATAAATTGTGCCCCGAAAAACGCCTTCACCATACTGCCGGGGAATGACCTGAATTTTGCTAACTTCCACTACTTTCCCATCCGGTCCAGGCTCGCGAAATGTCCCTTTGTATTCAAATTTGTAATAAGCAAACGCTTTTGGCGACAGCGGTGAAACCGTTTCGGCAATGGTTGGATTATAGAAACTGGCGTTATAAAACTGGTTGGGACTTAAGAAATCACCCTGCGAGTTTCGGTTTGCAATGATCCGTTGCCGAAACGTATTAGGCTGATTAAATGACACTTCGGCTACGGTTTCGTTCAGCATAGGCACACCTACTTTAAAATTGGCTTCTTTCTCCGCTTCTTTTAATTGCTTCCGAAACGCCATTTCGGCCAGGTTGGGCAAGTCAATTACCGTGAATGATGACTTGGTATAAACCCGCGCCTTAAATCGTTGAACCTGCAACTGGTGAAACCGACTTTTAGCAATTGCCCGACGCATAATCGTATAAGCGGGATCTTCATTGCCCGCCTTGGTTTGCACTTCGGCCAGGCGGAGAGCCTGTTCTTCCAATGTGGCATCTAACGTACTAAAATCCGTACTTATCTCAACGGACTTCTGAATCGTTTGAAATCCCAGATATTGAAAAACGATGTCATACTTGCCTGCCGCCAGTGCGATTTCATAGCGTCCTTCGGCGTTGGTGATCGTGCCCTTCGCGGTTCCTTTCACAATTACAGCCGCAAAAGGCAAGGCTTCGCCCTGCACGTTTTTAACCGTACCACGCAGACCAGTATTGCTGGTTTGTGCCCCCGCAATTATTGAATAAAAGAAAACAAATACAACTACTAGTATAGACTTCATGCAATAGTGAGCTTTGTCAATTGTACGAATGTACTGGTTAAACGAAATATGGCCTTTATTTTTTCGGTGAATGAGCAATTTCCATTAACTCGAAAAAAGTGTTCTTTGCTGGAATCAAGATGCATAAAGGAAAAGGGAGGTTGTCTGGATATATTGTTAAAAAACCATAACGTCTTTGTGTATCTTGCTTCAAACTGCTCACAACCTGAATCATATGCATAAACCAGTACACTTCTTCATCAAATTATTTACATTTTCGTTGCTTCTATCGGTCGCTAGCGCCCAGGTCGCCCCCATCTCCACAGTTTTGCCCGAACGCGAACGCTCACATATTATCGACGAAATTCTGGACGACCGCTTCACTAATTTCCTGCCCCAGCTTATGCGACGGGAGGGCTTAGACATGTGGATTATTATCTCTCGTGAATATAACGAAGATCCCGTTCTGCGGACTATGCTTCCAAGCACATGGCTCTCGGCGCGTCGTCGAACGATTATTGTATTTTTCGATAACGGGAAGGAAGTCGAAAAGTTGGCTATTGCCCGCTACGATGTTGGTAATTTGCTAAAAGGTGCCTGGGATATCGACGTTCGACCAAACCAGTGGGAAGCATTAGCTAAAATTATTGAGGATCGTAAGCCGAAAAAAATTGGCCTTAATATGTCAACCAATTACGGCCACGCCGATGGTTTGTCCTTCTCAGAACACGAAGAATTTCTAAAGAAGTTACCTGCCGATTATCAGAAACGCATTGTTTCGGCAGAGAAAGTGGCTGTTGGCTGGCTTGAAACCCGAACCGAAAAGGAGATGGCGATTTACCCGCTCATTTGTCGGTTGTCGCACCAAATTATTCAGGAAGGTTTCTCGGAGCAGGTCATTCAGCCGGGCGTCACTACGACTGACGATGTAGTTTGGTGGTTTCGGCAACGGATTACGAACCTGGGACTTGATACGTGGTTTCACCCAACGGTCGATGTTCAACGGGCCGACAATACGGATTTCAATCACCTTCGCACGTTTTCGAAACGCCCCGACAAACAGGTTATCCTGCCCGGCGATTTGCTCCACGTGGATTTCGGCATTACGTATCTACGGCTAAATACCGATCAGCAACAACACGCTTACGTACTTCGTGCTGGCGAAACAGATGTCCCGGACGCTATTAAAGCGGCCTTCAAACAAGGGAATCGTTTACAAGAAATTCTAACCGAGCAGTTCAGCGCGGGGAAAACAGGCAACCAGATGTTGCTGGCCGCTCTGGATCAATCGAAAAAAGAAGGCATCAACGGTACGATTTACACGCATCCCATCGGCGTTCACGGTCATGCAGCAGGACCAACCATTGGCTTATGGGATCAGCAAAAGGGCGTTCCCGGCCCCGGCGATTATCCATTGCTAGCCAACACGGCTTATTCCATCGAGCTTAATGCAGCCGTAGAAATTCCCGAATGGAAAAAAGTAGTACGGATCATGCTCGAAGAAGACGGCTTTTTCGATGGCAAGACATTCCGCTACATCGACGGACGCCAGAAAGAAATTTATACCATTCCAAGAAAATTGGAATATGTGAAGTAGAGACGCAAGGATATTTTAAGAATTGGTTTTTGTCATTCTGACGAAGGAAGCATCTTAACCTTTCTCTAATTCATTTTTAGGGTTATTTTAAGATGCTTCCTTCGTCAGAATGACAAAAACCAATTCTTAAAATATGCAATAAAGCCGTACATTATTTAATCGGTGAACCGTCCCGAATTTCTTCGTTGGCTGTCGTAATCAGTTGATCGCCTTCGGTCAGTTGGCCAAATACTTCGACTTTATCATCGGCGTCAAGTCCTTTTTTTACCGGAACCCATTCCGCTTTGTGATCCTTGACCCGGATCACGAAAATCCCGGTTGTTGAATTGACAACGGCAGATTTCGGCACAACGAACGTGCTCGTTTTCGTTGGCAATGGCAGGGTTACTTCAGCTACCATACCGGGCAACAACTTTTTATCATTGTTAAGCACATCCACTTCGACCCGTTCAGCCCGTAAGCGTTTGTCCAGTGCTCCCGACAGACGTTTTACCTGTCCGGTAAATTTCTTGTCGGGGAATGTTTTGACGGTAAAACTAACGTTGTCATTCCGATCAACATAGCCCGTGTAGGCTTCAGGAACCAAAATGACTAAACGGAGTCTTTTCTGCTCGGTCAGAACAAATAATGGGAATTCAGACCCTTTGCCCGAAGGTCCGATATAAGCTCCCGTACTGGCATTCCGCGCACTGATTATTCCATTAAAAGGCGCTCTAATCTCCAGGTATCTTTTCAAATCAGATACTTCGCGGTAAGCGGATTTAGCCGCTTCCATTTGGGCGATATCAGCATTACGTTTAGCCAAAGCCAGATCAACATCGTTCTTTGACACAGCACCCGAAAATTTGCTGGCTTCCAATACCCGCTCGTAGTTGGCTTTGCTGCCAATCGAGACTGCTTCCTGTGCTTTAAGCCTTGAGTCGGCAGATGTCAATTGGGCGCTCAATTCGGGCGCTTCCGCCAAGGCCAGCAACTGACCCTGTTTCACTTCTGAACCGACATCGACGTTCAGCGATTTAATGAACCCACTTACTTTAGCATAGATGTCCACATCGCGAAACGCAACCAGTTCGCCCGGTATTTGCAACGAAGACGATAGCTTACCTTTTTTCAGCGAGAATACCTCTGTAGCCGCAGCAGGTGCTTCAACGGTTTCAGTCTCTGCGCTTTCTGCCTTGCTTTCAGGAGAATGACAATTTGTTAATATACTCGCCAGAAGCAGACTACTTATAACGGCGAGCAGACTACGTACTGGTTTATTAATTAGCCGTTTCATACGAGGTTGGAATGTAATATTTACTTTCTTTATCTTCAGGGTCGAGGGATACCGATTGGGTTGAGGTTTTGCCCTGTACCCAGGCAAACGCTAATGGCAGAATAAACAAGGCTGCAAAGGTAGACGCAATTAGGCCACCAATTACGGCACGTCCGAGTGGAGCAGACTGTGAACCACCTTCGCCTAAACCCGATGCCATTGGAATCATACCGACCACCATGGCTACGCTGGTCATTAAAATAGGCCGCATCCGTAATGAAGCTGCCTCCCGAGCCGACTGAAGCGCATTGCCGTTCCGCATTCGCAGTTCTTCGGCATTTGTTACCATCAGTACGGCATTGGAAATGGATACGCCTACCGACATAATCATGCCCATATAGGATTGCAAATTAAGCGTTGAGCCGGTCAGTATCAGTAAGCTTAGCGAACCAACCAACACCGCTGGAACCGTACACAAAACAACTAGCGAAACCTTAAACGACTGGAAGTTAGCCGCCAGCATCAGGAAAATCACCACGATAGCGATCAGCAGGCCGTTTTGCAAACTGTCTAGTGTGTCAATTAACACCTGCGTTAACCCTTGCATTTTCACGGTTAACCCGCGCGGCAGTTCGCCCAATGAGTCGATAGCTTTCTGGACATCTCTGGCCGCCGTTCCTAAATCCTTATCGTTCAAATTGGCCGTTACCGATAGTACGGGGATAGCCCCGATGTTGTCATTTTCACCGTATGTCGTTCCTTTTTGCAGCGTAGCTACGTCGCTCAGAACCGGGCGGTTCGAGTTGGGCGAAATCGGAATTTCCCCCAAATCATTGACACTGGTCATCTGATTTTCAGGAACCTGGATTTGCACCGTATACGTCTGGCTAGATTTTGGGTCAATCCAGACGCTTTTCTCCGTGTAACGCGACGACGATGTAGCCGCAATCAGTGAGCGTGAAATTGTGGATATATCGGTTCCTAACTGAGCCGCCCGTGTGCGGTCAATCGTCACGTTAATAGCCGGATATTTGGTAGCCTGACCAATCTGAACATCGCGCAGGTATGGAATACGATTCAGTTTAGCGATTACCTTATTGGCGTACTCTTCGTTTTGCTTTTTGTTTTTACCCGAAAGCTTCACCTCAATAGGCGTAGGCGACCCCTGACTGAGAATTTTGTCGGTTAATTCGATCGGTTCAAACGAAAGCTTAACAATGGGCAACGCCTTTTTCATGCTGGCTCTAAATTTATCCTTCAACTCATCCAGATCAACATCGTAGTCTTCTTTCAAACTCACCTGCAAGACGCCCTCCTGCGGACCGGCCATGAACAGGTAAATGGGACTTGTTGAGAATTGCGAACCGTGCATCCCGACCATTGCCGACGTGATCTCTACATTCTCTTTACCAACCAGCTTATTCAGCACATCGATGGTTTTGAGCATAGTGGCTTCTGTTTTTTCGAGCCGGGTACCGTCGGGATTACGCAAACGAACCTGAAACTGTCCTCCACTTACTTTCGGCAACACGTCTCGCCCGATGGATGTGATCAAAAGGAGCGCAATACCCAATGCACCAACAACATACACCAGTACAATAGGCTTTCGGAAGGGAAGCATTCGATCAATAAATCGTACAAATCGTGCCCTTACCCGCTCAAAGAAACTTATTTTTCCGTCGTGATTGAGGTCAATCTGGTGAGCTGTTTTTTCCTTCTCTCCCAATATGTCTTCGGGTTCGTGCTTACCGTTAGAACCTGCCTTACCATTTGTACCATTGGACTTTATCAGAGCCAGATGCGCCACCTCATTCGTTGCCGCGTCATGACTAACCGCCTTTCCATTGCTGTTGGGATGGTGATCTTTCATCATCCAGTTAGCCAAAACCGGTACTAACGTTTGAGCCATCAGGTACGACGTAACCATCGAGAAACCAATGGCCAAGGCCAGCGGCAGGAACAGCGCTCCGGGAATACCCGTCATCGTAAAGGCGGGCGCAAATACGGCCAGAATACAGAACAGAATCAGGAGTTTGGAAAAGGCAATTTCCTTACAGGCATCCCAGATAGCCAGGGCCTTGGGTTTACCCATATCCATGTGCTGGTGGATATTCTCAATCGTTACGGTACTTTCATCGACCAGAATCCCAATGGCGAGCGAGAGACCGCTCAATGTCATAATGTTGATGGTTTGACCGAATAACGACAGAAACAAAACCCCCGAAATAATACAGGTTGGAATGGTGATGATAACGATCAACGCGCCCCGTACATCGCCCAGAAACAGCAAGACCATCAACCCCGTTAGGATAGCGCCAATGCCGCCTTCGGTCATCAGACTTTTCACCGCATTGATAACGTACACCGATTGGTCGAAGGTGTAGGTCAGTTTTACATCTTCCGGCAACAGCGCCTGAAAACGGGGCAGTGCCGCTTTCAGATTTTGTACGACTTCCCAGGTAGACGCATCCGCCGATTTGGTGATGGGCAAATACACAGAGCGTTTCCCATTTACCAATACGTAACCTTGCGTAATATCGGCGCCGTCTTCAATAGTCGCGACGTCTTTCAGATACAGGTTTTGAACCGTACCGGTGTAGAGCGGAATGTTACCAAAGTCCGCAATATTCAGGATAGTTGTATTGGCCGGCGTAAAGTAATTTAAGTCGCCAATTCGCACGTTTCCGGCGGGAGTTGCCTGGTTGTTGATCCGTAACGCGGCCACCAACTGATCGGGTGTCAGGTTATGCGAGCGCAGCAACTCAGGGTCAGCTTTAATAACAATAGATCTGGAGTTACCGCCAAATGGAGCCGGTGATACCAGCCCAGGAATCGACGTGAAGCCAGAGCGAATATACACGTTAGCTAAATCCTGCAATTCATTGTTGGAGCGTTTCGGGCTGCTCAACACCAATTGTCCAACCGGCAATGTAGAAGCATCGAAACGTAGAATAAATGGCGGCTGTGAACCGGGCGGAAAACTGGACTGTGCCCGGTTTGAATAAGCGGAGACTTCGGCAGCCGCCTGCGCCATGTTGGTGCCTTCGTAAAACGACAGTTTCAGTAAGGTTATACCCTGAATATTTTTGGTCTCGATGCTTTTTACCCCCGATACATAGAGCAGCAGATTGACATATTGCTTACCAAAAAATGCTTCCATCTGGTTGGGCGTATAGCCCCCAAATGGCTGGGAGATATAAATAACCGGCAGATTCAGGTTCGGGAAAATATCAATCTTGATGTTGCGAACGGCATTTATACCGAAGAAGAATAAGCTGGCTACTACCACCAGAATAGTAATTGGCTTGCGTAACGCAGAACGGATTAAATTCATATTAGATTAAAATCATCTTAAATTCATAACTCAGTTGAGTCATTCAAACGATTTCTCTTTTCAGCTTTCTATTTATTTAAAAAGCCAATCGGATAAAACCCAATTTTTTCCACAATACATCACATGTATTGATATATCTCACTGAAAGTTAAGGAATTTGTCTGGTAATTTTAGTCGACTCATCTTACTCTTTCAGAGGTCTTTATGCTTGAAACTCAGCAGCAAAATCGTAAGCACACTATTCATGTCAGCGTTAACTTAAGTAGAAACACCTATTAATCATACTGCTTTTATTTGGGGAATAAGTCTGTATGAATCAAGTATAATCTTCGCTTTTACTAGTGATGATAAAAGGCTAATTTTCACATCAGGATATGCGAAAATTACCCAAACTTCATCAGCCAATTAGTTGAGTAGCTGAAGAAGATCAGACTTGTAAATACAACACAAAATTTGTGGGTGAAGTTGTAATAAGGAACGTAACGGATTTACTCAAAAAAAGATCAGGCACCCGGCCCGACATTAGCAAAGAGCAAATAAGCTTTCAGGCTACTCCACTGTCTGCGTATCCACATCTCTATTTTACCGGCGTAAACCCTCCCTGACGTTTATCGTTTCATAAAAAAAGTGCCGGCTTTCATACCCGGCACTTTTTTTATTATATACAAAAAATAGAAACTGACTAGGCTAGTCGGTTGATGCAATTCAAATCTTCGAACGCGATTTTCAGGCGCTGCACCATGCTTTCTTCACCTTTACGCAACCACACACGTGGGTCGTAATATTTTTTATTTGGTGAATCAGCTCCTTCCGGACTGCCCAACTGCGATTGAAGATAACCTTCTTTCGATTTGTAATATTTCAAAATACCTTCCCACATCGCCCACTGCATATCGGTATCGAGGTTCATTTTCACCGCACCATACCGGATGGCTTCCCGAATTTCTTCGCGGCTCGAACCCGATCCACCGTGGAATACGAAGTTTACAGGTAATGGTCCCGTAGCGTATTTTTCCTGAATATATTTCTGCGAGTTGTCCAGAATAACCGGCGACAATTTCACATTACCCGGCTTGTAAACGCCATGAACGTTGCCAAACGCAGCCGCAATCGTGAAGTTCGGCGAAATTTTGCTCAGTTCTTCGTAGGCATAAGCTACTTCCGAAGGCTGGGTATAAAGCTTGGAATCGTCAACGTCCGTATTGTCGACGCCGTCTTCTTCACCACCCGTTACGCCGAGTTCAATTTCAAGCGTCATGCCAATTTTAGCCATCCGCTCAAAGTATTTAGAGCAGATTTCGATATTTTCTTCAATTGGTTCTTCGGACAAATCGAGCATGTGCGACGAGTACAAAGGCTTGCCTGTTTGGTCGAAATGCTTTTCGCCAGCCGTGAGCAGGCCATCAATCCAGGGCAGGAGTTTCTTGGCGCAATGGTCAGTATGCAGAATCACCGGAACGCCGTAGAGTTCGGCAACATGATGAACGTGTAATGCGCCCGAAACCGATCCGGCAATGGCTGCCTGCTGTTTATCGTTCGGCAACGCTTTACCGGCATAAAAAATACCGCCACCGTTTGAGAACTGGATGATTACCGGCGAGTTAACAACTTTGGCCGTTTCCAATACGGCATTGACGGAGTCCGTTCCAACAACATTGACGGCGGGCAGGGCGTAATCATTTTCGTTGGCGTGACGGAAAAGTTCGGTGACGCCTTGGCCGGTCACAACGCCGGGGGCAAAACGGGTGGCTACTTCGCTCATGATTAGGGATAATTTTTGGATTCGTTCAAGAAATAGTTTACCGAAAATACGACCGGTTAACCTATCTGATTTCAAAAGGTAAAGTTGGGGATATTAGGGGAATATTGCTACTACTGATCCAATCTCACCTAATCAACTAATGAAAAGAGCTACCTTGACAATAGTAGGTTCTGCCACATTATGGGTTTCATAAGAAACTGTTGAGCGCAAGCTTTCGAACCATTTCCTGCCAGCTTTTGGCAGCTAAGCTAAGCCCCTTAAAAACGTGAAAACTCTCTTTTTTTGCCCGCTCTGGGGCATGGAAAATCTCTCCTATACCGAAGCCGCGAAACGCGTTAAACAGGCTGGATACGACGGTATGGAAATCTCGGCCGGACCCGATAAACGCAACGAAGCCGTACAAATTACGCACGATAACGGTCTCGAATTAATTCTGATGGCTTTTGGTGGAGGAAGCAACTTTGCCGAACATAAGAAAAAGTATCAAGACGATCTTCTCGATATTGCTTCGTATAAACCCTTGTTTATCAACGCGCATACCGGTCACGACTATTTCACGTTTGAGCAAAATGCGGAGTTGATTCAAACCGCAATGGGCGTAGAAAAACAAACAGGCGTCCGTATTTTGCACGAAACGCACCGGGGTCGATTTTCCTACAGCGCACCAGCCATTCAATATTACCTGCTTAAACTTCCCGAACTGCGCCTAACCGCCGATTATTCACACTGGGTCAACGTAGCCGAATCTTATCTGAACGATCAGACCGAAAACGTCAATCGGGCCATTGCGGTAAGCGATCATATTCACTGTCGGGTTGGCCACCCAGAGGGTCCGCAGGTGAATGATCCACGCGCTCCGGAGTGGAAAGACGCCCTCGAAAGTCATGCCAAATGGTGGGATGCCATCCGAACACGACTCCAAAAGGCCAATTTTCCTACCCTGACTGTTACCTGCGAATTCGGTCCGCCGGGCTATATGCCCACATTACCCTACACACAACAACCCATTGCCAGCCAGTGGGATGTGAATGTATTCATGAAAGATTATTTGAAGAAACGCTGGCAGGTATAATGAATTTAGGAAGCAGAAATCCAGGTGAGAGGGTTGTTATAAGGTATGATTTTTGTGGCATATTCTCAGTAACTTCGTAAAGCGTACTTTGTAAAGGGCCTTTGGAGTCTAAATTTAACGACATGCTTCGTATCCTGTACATATTCTGTCTGCTATTTTTGGACATCGGCCTTCAACCAGTGTGGGCGCAGTTAGCGCAGTCATTGCGTATCGAAATTCCGTCCGATCCAAATGAAGCCGAAGCATTTGATGTAACGCCCCTGGCCGAACGGGGGGTTTTGATGACTATTCGGACCGGCAGCTTTACCGACAATAATCCAGTCAAATTCAATTTTCAGAAGTACGACGTTAATCTCAAACTACTTTGGCAAACGGAGTTCAAGCAGGACATTAAATTTAAACCCGTATCAACGTACGACACAGACCAGTATGTGTACCATCTCTTTCGTGAATATGATACCGACCGATACCAGTTTGTACGGCTGCACCTTGATGATGGCGCAATTGACACGTTTGAGGGCAATTTAATTGAACAGTTTGACATCCATGAGTTCAAAGTTATGGGCAGTCAGGCTTATGTGACGGGTTATCACCACAGTCGGCCGCTGGTCATGGCTTTTTCCCTTTTCGACCGTACCGTGAAAGTGCTTCCTGGCATGTACATTAATCGAATGGAAATCAGTAGCCTGGAAGTCGATGAAGCCCGGCAGGAAGTAAATGTATTGGTCCATTCGCTTAAGCGTCACTGTAAGTTTTCAATACGGACATATAATTACGATAGTAAACTCCTGCGAACAGTGGATTTTGACGGGGCTAAAAACAGCCTGATTTCCGGAAAATTACTACCCGTCAACCAACAGGAATCAATATTAGTTGGTAACTACTCTACCGATTGTACGCCGTATTCGCAGGGTATTTATGTGACACGTATTCACCACGGCGAATCGGGAAATATTCTCGTCGATGAATCGGTCAATAATATTCAATACATCGAGTTCTCGCAGCTCCAGAACTTCTTTAATTACTTAAAACCGCACCGTCAGCAAAAGCTGCTGGCCCGGGCGCGAAAGAAGAAAGACGAAGGCAAAGACTATAAATTTCGATATAGACTGCTGGTTCATGACCTGAAACCCACTGCTGACGGCCTCACCCTGGTAGCCGAAGTATATTATCCCCAATATCGGGGCAGTACACTTTCGTATGGCGGCTATCTGCGCGGGGCCGACCGCTACGAAGGTTTCCGCTATACGCATGCCTTTATTTGTGGATTCGACAAACAGGGGAAACTCCTGTGGGATAATTGTTTCCCGATTAAAGAGTTACTCAGCACCGACTTAACCGAGATGGTGCAGGTTTCTCAGCAGAATGATCGCATGGTGCTGGCCTACCCCAGCGATGGCGAGATTACTACAGAAGTAATTCAGGGCAGTAAAATTTTGAAGGAAACTGAAAAGTTTAAATTAAAAACCAACGCTGAGAATGAAAAGGTGACATTTTCGGCACAGGACAATTTGATGGCCTGGTATGGCCGTCATTTTCTGGCTTGCGGCTTTCAAAAAATTGCCGCTATAAAAAACACCGCTATTCAGCGGGAAGTATTTTACCTCAACAAGTTAACATACAGCGAAGACAACAGTACGACTAAAAATGCGACGACCCGCAAAAATGACGGATCAGAGCGCTAAGGCGTTTAAACTATTACTTATCTAAAATAAATATACTATTAGTCACTTCCTGCTTGTTTCTTTATTAATTTAACCTTACTTTTGCACCAGATTTTACAAGCGACATCCGTCGCATCTCTGTTTCTCTCCTTTTTACACGCTGAGTTAGGTCTGACAGAGCCAAGGTACGGATGTACAGGATGGGTTTCTGTGTGGACGTCCCGCCGTGAGCGGGACACTTGCGCGTGGGCTAATCGTCAATCGGTCGAATCGGTGAATCCGGTTCGTTGTCTTTATCCCCCCTTTGAAGAGGTTTGGTGGGTGGTCCTAGTTGGGTCGTTTGGGCAGCATCGTTCGTTGGGCAATTCTCGCAGTATCGCGCCGTTCACTGGCACACACTCGTCTTCGCTTGGATGATTTATTTTATTTAATCATTCCCAAGTAATGAAAACGAAAACAACCAAATCAGCTGATCAAAATGATCTTCTGGACATTGAAAAAATAGCTATGGACATGGCCGCTAGTGCGAGTGCTCCAGCTACTACCGAAGTTAAAACAGCTAAGGTTCCTAAAAAGAAAGTTGCGAAAGCCGAATCAGTTACCGAAACATCGTTCGATGATTCGACTGCTGAAATCATCACCGAAGGTATTGCCGACAAGGTAATTATCATCGCAGACGAACCACTTGCCACGGCCGAAGAAACAACACCAGTTGTTGCTGCAGAAAACGCTCCCGCAGTTGAGGTAGCCCCTAAGGTTGATCCAAATCAGGTTTTATTTTCCAGTTTAAATATTTCTGCCGAAATGTTGCAGGCTGTTACGGATATGGGCTTTGTAAGCGCATCGCCAATTCAGGCTGAAGCAATTCCACCAATTCTGGCGGGTCGCGATGTAATTGGACAGGCACAAACCGGTACCGGAAAAACGGCCGCCTTTGGCATTCCCGCGCTGGAATTGATTGATGTTCAGGATCGTTCGGTGCAAGCCCTTATCCTGTGCCCAACCCGTGAACTGGCCGTACAGGTATCTGAAGAAATACGTAAACTTGCCAAACATAAGCGTGGAATACGCATCGAAGCTATTTACGGTGGCGATTCCATTGAGCGGCAAATTCGGTCGCTGAAAAGCGGTGTTCATATCGTAATCGGTACGCCCGGTCGTGTTATGGACCACATGGAGCGTAATACGCTCAAACTCGGCAATGTTAAGATGATGATTCTTGACGAAGCTGATGAAATGCTGGACATGGGTTTCCGCGAAGATATTGAGAGCATTTTGGAAGAAATGCCAGAAGAGCGGCAAACGATTCTGTTCTCGGCTACCATGTCGAAGCCAATTCTGCAAATCACCCAAAAATTCCAGAAAGACCCCGTGTTGGTGAAAGTTGTCAAGAAAGAATTGACAAACACGAACATCGAACAGGTCTATTTTGAAGTAAAAGCAAAAGCGAAAGTTGAGGTAATGTGTCGTTTGATCGACATGTACGATCTTAAATTGCTGCTGGTTTTCTGCAACACGAAACGCAAGGTGGACGAAATCGTTGAAGATCTGCAAATCCGGGGCTACCAGGCCGAAGGTTTGCACGGCGATCTACGCCAGGCGCAACGGAATAACGTAATGAGCAAATTCCGCGCCGGTACAACCAGCATTCTGGTCGCTACCGACGTAGCCGCTCGTGGTATTGACGTTGACGATGTGGATGCGGTTATCAACTTCGATATTCCTCTCGACGAAGAATATTACGTACACCGGATTGGCCGGACGGGCCGCGCTGGCAAATCAGGCCGGGCGTTCTCTTTTGTCGGACGTGATGAGAAATATCGCTTACGCGAAATTCAGACTTATACGAAAGTTAAGGTTGATAAAGGTGTAATCCCATCCTTCGAAGATATCGTTGGCGTTCGTAAGGCTCGTTTTATTGAGCAATTACAGGTAACCATTCAGGAAAGCAAAGACCTGAACCTATATGACGACTTGCTGACACAATTACACCACGCCGGTTTCTCGACTGAGCAAATTGTAGCTGCTTTAGTGAAACGTAGCATGGGTCTGGAAAAGAATGAATTTGCTGACCAGAATCTGAACCTGGAAGATGATCGCCGTCGCGACGACCGTAATGGTAACAGCCGTGGTAACGATCGTTTCGCCAGTCGTGGCGAAGGACAAGAACGGGGTGGCCGTTTTGACCGCAACGACCGCGGACCTTCGCGATTCGGCGGAGACCGTAACCGCAGTGAAGGAGCCGAACGGGGTGGGTCAAGATTTGGTGATCGTCGCAGTGACGGAGCCGAACGCCCACGTTTCAACGGACCAGATCGGGCCGGTGCCGGTGCTGGAAGTGCCAAACCCTATTTTGAACGCGATGATCAACGGGTTCCGCGTGAGCGTGAGGCCAATATGACTCGCCTGATGGTGAGCATCGGTCGCAAGGATTTCGTTCGGCCGGGCGATATTGTAGGTGCTATTGCGGGCGAAGCTAACATTCCCGGCAACAGCATTGGCAGCATCGATATTTTCGACAAATTCACGTATGTTGACGTGCCGAAAGATGTAGCTAAACTCGTTGTTGATGCTATGGAAGGCAATACGATTAAAGGTCGCCGGGTTAACATTGAAGTAGCACGGTAAGCTTAGTATATAGTTTATAAAAAGCGCCAGTCGGTTAAACCGACTGGCGCTTTTTTGTACCAATGAGCAAAAGGAAAATATTAATCTTCGTAGTAGTACCCGAAAATAATTCCCATTTCGTCCTCGCTGGTCAGGCCGAAACTGACCGCTTTCGTCGTCGTATTGTTGTAGGTTATTTCAGAGGTTAGCCCCTCTCCTTTTTGCAGGTCAATAGGCGTTTTGAAAGTAATAATATCAGGATGTTCCCAGTCTGTAGAGGTATAAACAATTTCGCCATTACGGCTGCCGCCCATAATTTTGATAACAAACTTCTCCCCCAACTTATGCATATGCGAAGTGAGTGTCAGTACTTTACGAGGCTTATTAAAAGCAAATGATTTCGTAAGTGTTACACGACCATTAGCCGGAATAGAAAGGTTCGTATTACTCAAATCGAGGGTCTGCACAATCTGTGTCACTTTCGACTTGTCGACCGTATAGAGATTAATCTGCGCTTCACCTTTCATCACCGTGGTCGTTTTGTTGACAAAATGTGAGTTGAGATCAAACGAAGAACCTGCCGGAATGAGTAAAGCGGCTCCCTCAGGAAATGTATAGTCCTGATATTGCGCTTGCGAACCCGCCAGATAAACATGGTTCGACATAGTAAGAGCGGTCAGGATATTGAGCGAATTATCGGGATTACGCAAATCACGAATATCATTCAGGTTTGGCAATGAGCTTTTGTTCCGAAAATCGTAGGCTACAAAATGATGGCTTCCGCTACGCATCTTGGTTTCATAGCGATTCACATATATATCCTGCGTGTTGCCAACCATCCGGCGCGTGAATAATTCCCGTTCAAAATTCGGCTGAATATCGAACGAAGGAACGGCCATCTGAAAACCTGTTCCTGTTGCTGGCACCGCCAGCGGCTCGTAGGCAGTCGTTACAACGGTTTTATCATCTAATAAGGTTACTTCAGCAACGACGTTGCCCGTTTTAGGTGCACCAGCGTCAATCCATTGCCGAACGAACTCAATTTGACCATCGGACAGTAATACGCCACCCAATGGCATTGGATTACCATACTGTTTGCCCGTATGATGGCTGGCCGCAATATTTAGTTTGTGGTAAAGTAAACTTTCCTGCGAGGCAAAGGCTTTAACCCGTTTAAGGCCGTCGGTTTTGGCATCGCTGTTTTTGGGATCAACTCCCACAAGATTCTGATACGCCACTCCCTCGGCCAACACCAGCCCATGCTGAGAAAAAGTAGCATCTTTTTCGGACAAATGACAGCCTGATGTAGCGCAGGTAGGCGTCAGAATTTTTTGCTGGATCAGGTCGAATGAGGCCAATTCGGGTGGTGTAAGTGAGTCCGTAGTTGTTTTAGTACAGGAACCCATATTTAGTAACAAAAACAATACGCCAGCAATAAGGCCTAATCGGTTATAAGTCAGGAGGTTCATACGTCGTTTTCGGATAGAAAAACTGTTAGAAAGGTAACATAATTTACCCTTAAGTTCATCAAAAGCGTAAGACAAAATCCTGCTTAGGTTGCTCTTGACGAAAGAATACCAACCCAACCCAGAACAAATCGACTGTTATTGTAACGGATGTATGCGCTTTTATATAGGCCCAGGCTTGCTCCATTTCATCTGACCAATGAATGTCGTCGAAGACAAATACGGTATCATTATGAATGTTGGTTAAACAGGTGTCGAAGTAATGAACAGTCGGATCGTAGCGATGGTTGGCATCGAAAAAGACAAAATCAATTGGACTAAGGTTCGAAATCGTTGGGGCTAGGGTTTCGTCTAGATTCCCAACAACAACTGTCACATTAGGAATACCTAACCGCTCGAAGTTCTGACGGGCAACAATAGCCGTTTCGGGGCAACCCTCAAACGTAGTTACATGACCGCCGTTGGGTTTGGTAGCTTCGGCCAGATAAGCCGTTGTCATACCCAGTGAGGTTCCTAAATCAACAATGTTCTTTACCGCGAATCGCCGGATCAGTCGAAATAATAATCGTCCGAAGCGAGCCGGTTTTTGAGAATTTCGAGCGATATCACCAATAGTACGCTTTCTGGATGCATTCACTTTAGAGCCGGCCCCATAATCAGCAATTGTAATGACCTGGCGACTTTTACGAAGTTCTTTCCGCAATGCCTGTATAGGCGCAAACAACGCTTTAGAACCTGTTTTGGCCCGAATAACCTGAGTGTATAACGAAAAAAGAAACGGAGAATGAAGCGAATGTTCGTCGCGGGCGCGACTTAGATACTGAAGATAAGCAAGCAACATAGGTAACGAATAATGACTAATCGGGTCCGCCCGTGCGGTTCAATGAATAATGGTATAATGCAGTAATCCATTATCCATTTATCACTATACATTATTCATTTTAATTAATTCAGTTTATACGGCACAACCATCGTGAATTCGGGAATGCTCACCCGAAGTTGTTTACCGTCAATGATACGTTCGACAAGGTACGTACCCGCCATTTTTCCAATGCTTGACCGTAAATTACAGCCCGACACATATTCGTGAATTTCGCCCGGTTCCAGCACTGGCTGCAACCCAACAACGCCTTCACCTTCAACCTCCCGAACCGTACCATTGGAATCAAAAATCAACCAATGGCGTCGAAGCAACTGAATGGTATAATCGCTGGCATTTTCGATCGTAATCCGGTAAGTAAACACGTAATGCGCCTGGAGCGGACTGGAGTAATCTGACTGATACTCCGTCTTCACGCTAACTTTCACGCCTTCTGTGACTGACGAAACCATAAATTTAGTGTCGTTTGAAACCTTAGAACGAAAATTAAGTTGATTAGTTTTGTTAAACAAGAACCGCTCTCAAATTTTTTTCAAGGGAGCGGCTTCCGGCGTTTGTAGGCGTATAATCCCGAATCACTTTTATCAGTTCCTTTCATGAATGTATCTATTGCCGAATCCTGGCAAAATCGGTTACAATCCGAATTCAACAAACCTTATTTCGGCGAATTAGCTCAGTTTCTGCGACACGAGTATAGTACACAGCGCGTCTATCCACCTGGCAGTCTGATATTCAATGCGTTTAATAAATGTAGTTTCGACGACACCCGCGTTGTCATTTTGGGTCAAGACCCGTATCATGGCGAAGGACAGGCAAATGGACTGGCCTTTTCGGTAGCCGATGGCATCGCAAAGCCGCCTTCATTAATCAATATTTTCAAGGAAATTCAAGACGACTTAGGCAAGCCCATCCCAAAATCGGGTAACCTTGAGCGTTGGGCCAGCCAGGGAGTTATGTTGCTCAACTCTACACTCACCGTTCGGGCGGGACAGGCGGGTTCGCATCAGGGAAAGGGTTGGGAGGGGTTTACCGACGCCGTTATTAAGCTAATTTCCGATGAAAAACAAAACGTTGTTTTTATGCTTTGGGGCGCTTACGCCCAAAAGAAAGGGGCGGTTATAGACGGCAAGAAACACCTGATCCTAAAAGCGAAACACCCCTCGCCTATGGCGGCTAATTATGGCGGTTGGTTTGGCACAAAGCACTTCAGTCAGGCAAATACGTATCTGGAAAGTAAAGGATTGGCCTCAGTAGAATGGTAAATGTGTTGAGGTGTTAATTAGCGCGATTTATAATCCTTTTCCAAGCCTGTGCAGATCCAGTTAGCCAGCGCTTGCCGATTGTCGGCCAATAGAAAACGTTGTTGATCTTTATCATTGCGAATATTGCCCAACTCAATAAAAACGGTAGGAGGATGGCTATTTTTAACCACGTATAAACTGCTTCGGTCCGATACCGTACCTGAATAAGTACGCGCAGGTTGACTGCGTTTATAACCAGATGTGAAGCTTTTATGGATGTGCTTAGCCAACCTTTTACCAACTTTACTGTTTTCATGATGGTAAAAAAACACGTCAATGTTCTGGCCTTCACTCCGGCTGTCGACATGAATGGTCACCATACGTTGATAAGGATTAGGATGTTGTCGGTGTAATTTATTGACAGCATCCGTATACTGGCGCAGCCGCATAGTTTGATTTAATGGAATCCTTTGATTAGGGTAAGTCACCTCATCGCGATCCAGTTTTAATACTTTTTCGTCCCGTATACCATCATTCGGGTCACGAACAATCATATAAACCGTAGCATTATGTTCCATTAGAGTGCGTGCCAGTCGTATCGTTACGTCATACGCATATTCATCTTCGGGCAACGCATATTTTCCGTAATGTCCAATTGCACCAGGATCTGGCCCACCATGTCCCGAAACCAAATAGTAGACAGCACCAGCCAAGTTCTGGTCTTTAACGGCGACATGGGCGTATTTTGACCCGAGCAACGACATGGACATTGTAGAGTTCGTTGTTTTTCCGGTCTTTGCTGTATGGGTTGGCTTAATGATTTTATGCCTGGACAAGCGCAATCGCGCTTTGGTGTTGATAGAACTCTTATGAAGCTTCTTTGCCACTCGGTTCTTGCCATAATTTGACCGGGCAATCGAATGACTACTTTTTCCTTTAGCTATAGCCAGGCCACATCCGCCATGAATAAAAGGTGAAATCAGGAAAATCAGAAACCAGATACGCTTATGATCGTTCAATTTCTGAAATTGCTTTTTTATAGCATTCATAAATAAGAAGCATGTTTAATATATTGACTTACAAATAGATAGATTGGTCACACCAATGATGTTAAGCCGAAGCCCCAAGTTTATGTATAAACTTGGGGCTTCGGCTTAACATCATTGGTGACTCGTTAGTCAATCGTTCTAAACAGTCGGTTCCAGCGAATTTTGTTCCAGATGTTGGCCGGATTAGGATCAAGTGACATCCAGACAAATACGGCTTTACCCACGATATGATCTTCGGGAACAAAGCCCCAAAAACGCGAATCAAGCGAGTTGTCGCGATTATCGCCCATCATGAAGGAGTAATCCTGTTTGAATGTATATGACTTGATAGGCTGGCCACCAATTTTGATCTCGGTAGGCGTTACTTCTACTTTTTCATTTCCTTCATATAATTCAACTACCGGACCATATAGCGCAATGGTTTGGGCATTAATTTGAATTGTGGCGCCTTTTTTCGGTATCGTTATAGGCCCAAAATTATCGTGATTCCATTTGAATGCCGCTGTGCCATAAATCATTGGCGACATTTCGCCCGGCTTATCGCTCATTGGTTCAATGCCTTTCACAAAATCAAATCCTTTGAATTTGGCAATTATATCTTCCGTCGTATTGATACTATAGCCCACCATTGCCGATGTTTTCGTCGAATCGTTGTATTGTTCCAGTGGCTTCCAGTTTTCGGTTGGTTGGCTTGGATCCCGGTAATCGTTGACGATATCGTACTTACGAAAGAAATTCGCATCAAGCACTTCCGTCGTTTTTATGAAATACTTTTGTTCCGAACGGGGTGGTGTTGGAAACGGCTTTCCGTTGATAAATACCGCCCGTTGCCGAACTTCCAGCACATCGCCCGGAATGCCAATACACCGTTTAATGTAATTAGTTTTCAGGTCAACGGGGTAGTCAATGTTATCGTTGAGGTATTTGGGCGGCACATTAAACACGACTACATCACCATTTTTAACATGTGTAAAACCCGGCAACCGATACGAAGGCAATTGAATAGCCTTGCTGTACGAAGGAATATCTGTTCCCCATATTTTCTGGTGCGTTAGCGGCACTTGCAACGGCGTCCTTGGTGTCCGGGTGCCGTAGTGAAGTTTGCTTACGAACAGGAAATCGCCTACCATCAGGCTATTTTCCATCGAAGGTGTCGGAATTGTAAACGCTTCCATAAACAACCAGCGAATGAGCGTGGCCGCCACAACGGCGAACAGAACAGAATCGAACCATTCCCGAATGGGCGATTTCTTAGCTTTAGCCGGCCTTATTTCGGCTTTCGTTTGAGTTATTGACACGTTAATTCAATTACTAATATGATATATTATACTGCTTTTCTTTGCGAAATTACAAAGATGGATTCGTTTTAGCCTAACCTCTTATCATTCATACTCATTTCATCGACGCAGCTACTACAATTGGGGACTCTGATCATAGTTTCCTAACAGATCATCCATCCCGAATATACCCTCACGACCAACAAGCCATTCGGCTGCTACCACAGCACCTACGGCAAACCCCTGACGGCTATGCGCCATGTGCATAATCTCAATTCGGTCAACGTCAGAATCGTATCGGACAGTATGTGTACCGGGTACAGATCCTTCTCGAAATGACTCAATCTCGATAGCGTCCTCACCAACAGGCGATGGTTTGTGACCCGCTTCGGTACTTACCCAATGTTTTTTGCTCGACAAGTTTTCCATGACACCTTCGGCCAATGTTATGGCCGTTCCGCTCGGCGCATCTCTCTTTGCTGTATGGTGAATTTCGGTCATTGACACATGGTATGACGGGTAGTTTCGCATAAACTGTGCCAGTACTTTATTCAGCCGAAAAAACAGATTAACGCCAATGCTGTAATTAGACGCATAGAAAAATGCGCCTTTCCTACTTGTGCAAAGAGCCTCAATTTCAGCACGATGGCTAAGCCAGCCTGTTGTACCACAAACCACCGGCCAGCCCCGTTCAAGGCAGTACTTTATATTTTCAGTTGCCGATTCGGGCGAACTGAATTCAATAACGACGTCAACCGCGTCGGCTTCGAGGTCGTTTAAATCTGAATGATTATCGGCGTCAATACGACCTGCAATTTGGTAACCCCGTTCGAGCGCAATCAGCTCGATCGTCTTTCCCATTTTGCCGTAGCCGAGAAGTAGAATATTCACTTGAATTTATAGTTTTTGGTCTTTAATACGCTGGCCAGTCTGTCGGTGCGGCAGAATTCTTTTCGCGTCAGCTTACTAAACCCGTACATATTATTTAAACGTAAACGCCACCCGAACGGCCGGGATAAAACCCATACCGGGCGCGGGCAACACATTGGGTTCGACAAGCATCGAGATGTCATCGGTCAAATCAAATGTTTTTAAATGGGCCGCCACGTTGGCCTCCACAATGTTGATTGCCCACAAAACACCAGATAAAAGCAGGTTCAAATCGCGATACCGGCGGAATGTATCATACGCATTTTTGGCATTCGCACTGGTGCGAAAAATGACCTGTTTACCAGCAAAAGGGTCTACCGTAATCGTTACTTCTGTTACGGATACGTACTGGGCTTGCGTTGTAATGGGTGCGCCTAAAATATTCGGGTTTGTCGGATATAGATCAGGGTTGAGTGTAGCGCTAAACGTTTGACCTATCGTAAAAAGGCCATCAGTTGCTCTATCGCCGTAAAGTAGTCGGCTGTAACCAACGGCCGCTTCTTTAGCCATGCCGCGATATTTGACAAATAGATAACCCATTACGCCAAAACCGACATAAATAAAGGGTATTTTATAGTACTGGCGATTATAAGCCTGCCCTAAACCGGGCAGCATCAATGACCGAAGTGTCGCTTTTTTCGGGATAATTTTATGGATGGCAGCCTCCTGTTTGGCCGTTACCTGAATAGTATCCTGATTGTCCAGCGAGGTTGTCGCGTCATCGGTCAGCACCGACGTTCCCACCTTGATTCCATTTCGTTGAACCGCTGGCGGAATAGTATCGCTCGCGGAGCGCACTTGTCGGGTCGAATCTGTAGCAGCTGGTGTTGGCGCTGGTGTAATAGCCGGACGCTGCGCAAAAGCGGAATGACCGGGCAGGCTGCACAACAGGAATAGGGCTGCAACAAGTAAGATGAATGACTGTTTCATGCCCACACAACGGCGCAACTCCTTTCTTCTGGGCCGTCTATTCACCCTTTTAAGGTAATTTAACACGGTTACGCCTGTGAGTTCAGCACTTCCAGAATTTTGGTTAGCTCTTCCTGAGAAGTAAACGGAATCTTAATTTCTCCTTTGTGTTTCTCGTCGGCTTTTATAGATACGCGAGTGCCAAACAACGACGACAATTTAAACTGAAGACTTCGCATTTCTTGTTTAGGCAACGTAATACGCCGGGTAGACGCAAGTTCGAGCGTATCGTCGGATAAATTCCGAACGGCTTCTTCTACCTTCCGAACCGACCATTCTTCGTCAACAGCTTTTGTAAAGAGCCGAATTTGGGTATCCGGGTTTTCTATATTGATAATCGCGCGGGCATGGCCCATTGAAATTTTATTATCGCGCAGTGAAGCCTGAATAACGGGCGGTAGTTTCAGCAACCGGATATAGTTATTAACCGTCGTGCGATTCTTACCAACACGCTCACCCAGCTCTTCCTGTTTCAAACTACACTCGGTAATGAGCCGTTGATAGCTGAGCGCAATTTCTATAGCATTAAGATTTTCACGCTGAATGTTCTCAATAAGAGCCATTTCCAGCATTTGCTGGTCATTAGCCGTGCGAACATAAGCCGGAATATGGGTGAGACCAACAATTTTAGAGGCTTGCAAACGCCGTTCGCCCGCAATAAGCTGATATCGCTCTTTACCTAACTGCCGAACAGTAATAGGCTGAATAATTCCCTGCGTCCGAATCGAGTCGGCTAGGTCCTGAAGAGCTTCCTCATCGAACCGCGTCCGGGGTTGAAAAGGATTGGTTTCAATCAGCGACAAGCTGATTTCAGTCATCGTGCCGATGGACTCAAACGGCGATGGTTTAGACTGCCGACTGACCGATTCGCTATCGTGCAACAAAGCACCCAAGCCACGGCCCAATCCAATCATCTTCTTACTCGGTGCTTTGGTGTTTGCGTTGTCCATACCTGTAATGCGGGTGGAACCCCGCTTTGTTGGTAGAAATTGCGAGTTCTACCCGTACTACACTTCCTGCGGCATCAAGCCATTCTTAATCAAAATTTCACGAGCCAGGTTCAGGTAACTGACCGCTCCTTTACTATCGGCATCCTGCGCCAGGGCAGGCACACCAAAACTCGGCGATTCGCTTAGTCGAATATTACGCGGAATAATGGTACTGAAAACCATCTGCTGAAAATGGCTCGTTACCTCGCCAACTACCTGATTCGACAGTCGGACACGCAAGTCGTACATCGTTAGCAGAATACCTTCTATGGCTAAATTAGTGTTGAGCCGCGACTGAATAATCTTGATGGTATTAAGCAGTTTACCTAAACCTTCGAGCGCAAAGTATTCACACTGAACCGGAATAATTACCGAATCAGCGGCCGTCAAGCTATTAATCGTAATCAAACCAAGTGATGGCGAACAGTCGATGATAATGAAATCATACTGATCGCGAATGCTATCAAGCGTGGTTTTCATTTTATCCTCCCGATTCTGGAGGTTAATCATCTCGATTTCGGCCCCAACAAGGTCGATATGCGATGGTAGCAGGTCCAGATTCGGAAAATCCGTCTGGATAATAGCATCCTGAGGACGAACGCCCTCAACCATACACTCATAAATACTGTTCTCGATTTCTTTCGGATTGTAACCTAACCCCGACGTAGAATTCGCCTGTGGATCAGCATCAACAATGAGTGTCTGAAATTCGAGGGCGGCCAAACTGGCGGCCAAATTGATTGTTGTAGTAGTTTTACCGACGCCCCCTTTTTGGTTGGCGATAGCAATGACTTTACCCATGGGTCTGTGCGTTGCAGGCTCAAAGATGTCGGATAGTTTCCATGAATGCAAGAACTGTTTCACGGAATGTTTCACAAAAATTAAAGAGCGAAACAGTGAAAGAGCGAAACAGTGAAGCCATCTGGTAGTTTTCACTACGTTAGCAACTCGCTCTTTCACTCATTCGCTCTTTAATCGGCCCACACCTTCGTTCCTTCGGTGCAGTTGCGGCACATCTCAATTTCGGAACGGGAACGGAGCAACGTTTTTCGAAAATCGGTATAGGCCGGACCATGCCAAAGATCGGTGAAGGATTGAGTTTGTAGATCGCCGAGTCGATGATGAGCATCTTTGTCGAAGCAGCACGGCACCACAAGACCATCCCAGGTGATGACGCAGGAATGCCACATTTTCCAACAATGGTCACCAAAGCCGTTTTTTATACGATAGGTACCATCGGTCTGGGGGGCGTAACGGCTGTACTGATCCAGCGTCGGCATCAGATCTGACCCGTGCTCGTAGTCGTAAATTTGGGCTGTTTTCAGCCCAACTTCATCGACACCCAGTTCGTGGGCTAATTGTCTAACTTCGGCAATCTGGTGTTCATTGGGCTTCACAACCAGAAATTGAAAGACAACGTGGGGCGTGCGGGATTTTAATTCCTTTTTCCAACGAAGAATATTCTTCGTTCCCTCAAGCACTTTTTCCAGCTTCCCTCCTACTCTATACTGTTGATACACTTCCTGTGTAGTGCCATCAATTGAAATGATTAATCGGTCAAGCCCCGACTCAACTGTTTTACGGGCGTTGGCATCGGTGAGATAATGGGCGTTGGTGCTGGTGGCGGTGTATATATTTCGATCAGTAGCGTAACGCACCAGATCCAGAAACTGCGGATGCAGATATGGCTCACCCTGAAAGTAAAAAATCAGGTAAAGCAGCGTTTCGTGTAATTCGTCGATGGTTCGTTTGTAAAGGTCTTCGCCGAGCATGCCAGTCGGGCGCGTAAACGACCGCAAACCACTGGGGCATTCGGGACAGCGCAGATTGCAGGATGTTGTCGGTTCAAACGATACCGACATGGGCAATCCTCGTTGCGCCGGGCGACCAGTGTGTTTCGAGATATAATAACTCGACAAGACTTTGAGCGCGTTGGCTACGCGCTTTGGTGTCAATTTAGAAGCAAAATTAAGTCCGTCGAGCAAGTTGCGATTCATGCGGGCAAAGGTAAAACCGAAACCTCTACCGAAATACCTTTTTCAGATCAATCGAAATGCCATTGGTTGGGTCAGTAAGTGTATTGTTATGAAAGACTAATTCTTCGTCGCCAGGTAATAAGACAAATACAGCACGTAGCATTGGCTGCACAAGCCAATATGATTTTACACCTATCGAAAAAAACAACAGCGATTTTTCAATTAATTCAGTCACCGTTTGCGATGGAGACTGAATTTCAATAACAGTTAGCGGAATGCGAGTGACTTTTACCTCATCCTGCATCCAGTTTATAGGTGCTTCAGGAAATATACTTAAATCCGGTACGGTAGGTGATGCAGTACTAATTAATGACATTTCACTTCCAACAGTAAACTGATTCCCATAACCATTCAGTAGTTGCTGTGAAATTCGAGCCTGAATGACGGCGTGATTAAAACTAGGCATAGGTTTACCTCTCTCAATTTCATAATCCGTCAGGGTGGGCTGATCAACAATTGCTTCCATTTCGTTGACTGATTTAATGTTCCTGAAATATAGCAAAAAGCATTCGCGTTGGCAATCTATGCTACCTTATAAATCCGGCAACCTTCTTCCTCAAAAACGATCTCTCCGGTTGCAATACCCGGCACTGTTTTAGGCAGTGGGCCGGTCATGCTGGCCACAAATGCATAACCAGTTGGGTCGACATGGGTCCAGGCGATGTAAGCCGCTTTATCAGACAAATTCGCGTCGGGCGTAACCAGCCAGCGGGTTTCTTTCCCAACGATATCCGGCCAAATACTTTCGGCGAATACGCGCATCCGACCAATAGCGGCAAATTGGTCAGCGTTTTGTCCCCAAATAAACGGCCCGTGGGTCACCTTATCCGGCTGACGATCATCTTCAATCTGGAAGACATACAGTTTGGTATATTCTTCGTTGGGGCTACGTTGTTTATGCAGATTTCGCACCTCAAAACCCAGCCCTACGTAACTAGGCATGTTGGTCAGGAATAAGGCCGTGAAATAGCGAAATAAATTGCCCGTACGGTAAAACTCGTCGAAACGCGGGTCGTCCTTATCGGCGCTCATCACCGTAAAATTAGGCGCGAACCGTTGCGTGTCAAGGTAATTAATATAGGCGGCAAATTGCTGTTTGAAAACAGACGAACCAACAATCATCGACTGCAAGTCGCCAAGTGTCGAATCGGCTTCAATGGCTTCCAGATGATCGAGTTCATTGCCGTAACCCATCGTATCAGGCGGAGCCAAAAACGTTTCAGCGAAGAATGCATAATACGGAACGCCACTGGCCTGTACGTATTTTTTTATCGCCAGTAAGGGATCATAAAGTTCATTAATTACAGCAGGCACGCCCTCTGATCGAGGCTGCACATGCGCCATGTCACCCCGCATGAAATCGAAGTTATATTTCTGCTGACAATCTTTAACGTTACGACAGATGTAGTTCCAGGCGGGAAGATTGGGCCGGTCAAAATCAAGTTCCCAATTTTGGTTATTATCCTTTGATTCATAAAACCGATACCGCGCCAGTGGCCCAAATACCCGCGACATAGCCTGTGGCTTATCAAAGGCATATTGGTACCAGGTTTGCCCGGAATCGTCCAATACGAAATCGTTGGGATCTATATGTAAGCCGCGATAAGGTGGTGCCATTGTCATGGGCAATGTTTCAAGACCCTGCGCGACAAGATGACGAATAAGGGCTAATCGACGATTTAAGCGCCCGCCATAATCATGCGGATAACCAAACAATATACGCTGGCGCTGCTCATCGGTCAGGCTGGATACTCCGGCGGTTATCAGGCCAGTGGCAAAAAAAACGTCTTTCGTAAACGTTAACGGCGTTCCGTCGGCAGCCCCGGAAAATTTAAGGAATTGCCAGATAGCTTCTTCCGCGTAGCGATAAACCAGATTGGAATGATCAAGTAACGTAGCCGGATTACCGCCCCTTTCATCACGCTGAACCCACTCAAACATTACCGGACAGGTGAGCACCATCTCCGAAAATCGGTCTGTGTGCGGAATAACGTCCATTCCAACCGTGCGACCCATAGCATGCAGCAGGTTCGTCACTATTTTAAGCTGTTTTTCGACGGAATCGAGAGCGGGTACAAACCGGGCCAGTTCAACATCGAAAAACTCCGGGTTAATTTGCCAGCTCACCATGCCATACAAACTCCCCACCACGCCCGGCTCCCAAATAGGCAGCAAGTGAATACTATCGTGACTGGCGGGTAAGGTCATTACATAACTGATGATTTTCCAGAACGAGCCAATGGTTCGAATATTAATCCCAACCATATTACTACGTTTCAGCCAAGAGCCATCTGCATAGATTCGTGCCGGACTTTCGATCGTTTCGCCGGGATCTAGTGCCCGACGCAGGACCTCGTTACCAAGTCGTTTGTGAAGGATTTCCAGCGTCTGATAAACCGAAAACTGTATTGCGGTCTGGGGCAGCAGACTCGGTATAAACGACGAACGACCCGATTGATAAGCCTCGGTGTAGGTACCGTAATTCTGATACCAGTCGGCTTGCAGATTGTCGATGGAGGTTGGCATAGAACAAATGTAAACCGGTTTTTATGAAACCAAACACTCTTCTCTTTGTGTCAAAAGGACACAGAATGGATAGTGTCAGGTAATATTCTCCACCCAATAACTACACTAGCCAACCAACGGTTACAATTATATATGCACAATAAAAAATACTGAGTACTTAGTATTTGACACATCAATATGTTCGTAATACTTTCAATTTATGGTTTTTATTGATGCGAATGTGGGGATTACTAATGATGTGAAACAATACTCCGCTTAGCACTAAAGCCCCTACAACGGGAAATGTATTGCTATAAACGCCCCGGTTATTTACCACATCGGCCAACAGGTAAACGCCCCCGGCAATGGGACAGAGTGTTCCGGCTGCCGTAATAAATGGAATCCGGCGGTGTAAGTAAATCTTTTGGACTTCATCGAGACGAAAGGTTACGGGTTCATCGCGATTCATCACCTGGTTGGCCATCAGTACGCTAAATGTACTATCTGTTACATCATAAATTTCTTCACGATATTTTTCGTCCCGAGCTTTGAAATGCAACTCATCGCCAATAAAAAAACGGTAGCGCTGAAAGCCTCCCAATAGATGGTTTACATCGAAAGCAAGGTAGTGTGAGGGACGTAATAAGGCTGTATACGATGGGCCTTTGCGTTGTAAAAGTTGCTCGCTGGTGAGCGTATCCTGCGGCTGGGCGATGGCGACAGACGCAATTAGAAAAAACGCCAGAACTAAATAGGAACGAAAAATCATACGATTAAGAAACAAATCAGGTGGTTTCGGCAATAAGGCGAAAGCTACCTGATTTGTTTCTTAAAAACATATTAAGATGACAAAGCAATCTGTATCAGTCTCTCTTTTAATCTGTTAGGATTTTACCTTTGGGGTATTTGATTTCATATCGGAATGTCAGAATACGATTTTCGCCGGGCTGAAGAGTAAGCCGATAGGTCAATTTTCCCGTTTCAGGATTTAGTTCGGCCCCGCCAGCATCCGTAATTGACACCTCAATACGGCTATCGGTCGAAACCGGAATCTGATCATAAACGGTCAGGCTAACGGGCTCCTGGCGTGTATTGCGCAAACTGATGCGATAGGCATGTCCCTCACGTTGATTACTGCCAATGGTTTTGCGATTATTAACATCCTCAATCTGTTCACGTTTGGCAATAATTCGCTTGTCACGTCCCAGAGATAGTCCCAGCGTGTCTTTTGCTTCTGTCAAATTCACCCGCGATTCGCCCACAAAGGTGCCCTCAAAATAAATTCGGGCGGGGCCGTTGAGCAGATTCAGTTTATCCCAACCCGTTATCTGGGCGGTTAAGAACGCATCGTTATCAAGTTTCGGGGTTAGCTCATACCAGTATATCGCAGGAAGTTCGGCGGTTTGCACATCGACCAACTGTGGACGGCCATTGGTCAAAATCGTATACGGAATGGCAATCACAAAACTGACGTTCGTTGGCTGGTCAACGGCCTGCGTAACGGTTGAGGTATTGGTAAGCTGAGGTGTCGGTGCGGCATTGGGTACGCTCAAATTGCGCTTCGCCACACTTGATTCAGCGGCAACAGCTACATTAAGCTCTTGAATAGTAGACATTTTTTGCGCAGATCGGGGTTCGTAAAAGCGCACGTAGTCGGTTGATAGTTGTGGCTGAAACCCCGGTAAAGCCGGATTAGCCGTCGAGAGTGTCAACCGAACATTTTGCCAATCGAAACCCGTATTCTGGTATACCTGAGCCTTATAAGCCAATGAGGCCGGGCCTTTTGCGTCGCGAACCCGAACATCATAAATCGGCGACCAGCCCGCGTTACCAACCACATAACTCAATTCCAGTTCAACAGCCGTGCGGCTCCGGGCGGTTAGCGTTACTTCAATCTCCCCGGCAGGCCGCTCGCGTTTAGCATTCTGTTCGTTTACCTGAGCATCGAGCCGCTCCACGTGTTTTTTCTGCTCCGTTATCCGCCGGGTTAATGCCAGAAGTTCCTGCCCGATTTTGGTAAGTCGTTCCCGGTAAAAAGCAGCCATATCAGACACCTCTTTTACGGTTGTACCCGTTGTTTTGCCCCCAAGCTGCTGATTCGCCAGAATAAGTTTCTTTTCCTGCTGAAGCACATCTTCCTGCACCGTCAGCCATTCATACACTTCCCGATTGATGCGCAGAGAATCTTCCAGCCGTTGCAGCGAAGCCGGTTTTGGCGCTTTCGTCAGGAAATTAGTGCGAAACTGAACCCCTTGAATAATAGCGTCGCCCTTACCCGATACCTGAATACTCTGCGGATCAGTTTGGGCGGGTACATTGTCAATCACCAGCCGGGTAGTACCCACTTCCAGCGTTGCCGTAGCATGAGCCACCAACTGGGCACGGGTCAAAAACACGGTTGCTTGCCGGAGTGTAGCCTGAACGCGTTGCTCGTCGGCGGTGCCCGCTGCCCCAGTCTGAGCGAAGGACAATCCAGTATGTAAGAGAATGGTGGTGAGTATCAGGGAAATTTTCATGATTGCAGGATGGTTTGGTGGTATGGATTCCATAAAAGGATGGGGTGTTTAATTATTTCTGTAAACCAACGAAATAATTCGTCGGCTTACAGAACTTTGCGGGTATGATTACCGCCAACCAACTCCGAACGTTTACCGAACAAATTTTCTTAGCCATCGGCTGTTCCGAAACCGATGCCCGTTTAGCCGCCGATGTCCTCGTCAGCGCCGATCTGCGGGGCGTCGATTCTCACGGAGTAGCGCGGCTACCGGGCTATATCCGGCTTTACGACAATGGCCGCATTAACCCTCAGCCTCACATTCGTATCGTTCATGAAACGCCCTCAACGGCGGTGGTCGATGGCGATCGGGGTCTGGGTCTTGTTGTCGGCCCCTGGGCGATGAAGGTGGCTATTGAAAAAGCCCGCATCGCTGGAACCGGCTGGGTAGCTGTGCGAAACTCCAATCACTTTGGCATTGCCGGTTACCATGCGATGCTGGCTGCAGAACACGATATGATTGGACAGGCAATGACCCACGCGGCTCCGCTGGTAGCGCCCACCTTTTCGTTAGATAAACTCCTGGGCACCAACCCGATTGCCGTAGCCATCCCGGCTGCAACGGAACCTACGTTTCTGGCCGATTTTGCATCAACCGCCGTGGCCTATGGTAAGCTCGAAATTCTACAGCGAAAAGGGCAGGATATTCCCGAAGGATGGGCGCAGGATGCTGAAGGTCAGTCGACTACTGACGCGAACGCTATCCGAAACGGCGGAGCATTGCTTCCACTCGGCACCGACCGCGAACACGGTTCTCATAAAGGGTACGGACTGGGCGCTATTGTCGATATTTTTTCGGGTGTGCTGTCCGGTGCTAACTATGGCCCCTGGGTTCCTCCCTTCGCCACGGCGGGATTTATGCAGGCAAATGAAGGCGTTGGCATGGGCACAGGCCATTTTTTCGGGGCGATGCGCATTGACGCGTTCCGGCCCGCCGACGAATTTAAAAGCCACATGGATACCTGGATTCAGCGTTTTCGGCAGGCCAAAGCCGTTGAGGGCAAGCGGGTACTGATTCCCGGTGACCCAGAGCGAGAGATAGAAGCCGAACGGCTTGCCAATGGTATTCCGGTAGTAGAACCAGTCATAAAAAGTCTGGAAGAACTCGGCGAACGATTTGGAATAAAACTTTAAGATGGAACACAGATTTTGATGATTGATATGATTCATTATGGTTTTTATCCGACTAAATCATATTAATCACCAAAATCTGTGTTCCATTTTTTCAAATCAAATACATATGAACTACCGAAAACTCGGCAAAACCGGTTTCAATATTTCCGAAATTAGCTTAGGCACCTGGCAGGTTGGCGGCAAATGGGGCGACCCATTCAGCCACACCAACGCCGATCATATTCTTAATGCAGCCGTTGACTCCGGCATCAATTTTATCGACACCGCCGATGTATATGGTGATGGCGAAAGCGAGAAAGCCGTTGGGCGGCTGGTGCGCTCGCGTTCCGAACAGATTTTTGTGGCAACCAAGTGTGGTCGTCGCCTACAGCCGCATTCCAATGAAGCGTATCAGCCCGATGTGCTCCGCAAGTTTGTTGACGACAGTCTACGAAATATGGATCTGGAAACGCTCGACCTGATTCAACTGCACTGCCCGCCTACCGAAGTTTACTATCGACCAGAAATTTTTGAGCTATTCGACCGATTAAAACAGGAAGGAAAAATCCAGAATCTCGGCGTTAGTGTTGAGAAAGTAGAGGAAGGATTGAAAGCGATTGAGTTTCCGAACGTGACCTCGGTACAGATAATTTTCAACATGTTCCGGCAACGACCCGCTGAGTTGTTCTTCACTGAAGCGTATCGGCGTAATGTGGGCGTTATTGTTCGGGTACCGCTGGCTAGTGGTCTACTGACAGGAAAATTCAATTCTGATACAACGTTTTCAGCCGACGACCACCGGAATTTCAACCGGGATGGCGCAGGTTTTGACAAAGGCGAAACGTTTTCCGGCGTGAATTACGAAACGGGTTTGGCGGCTGTTGACGAATTACGAGCTGTCTTTCCTGATGATATTAACCTGGCCCCTGATGCCCTGCGCTGGATTCTGACCTTCGATGCCGTAAGCTGCATTATTCCCGGTGCCTCGAAACCAGACCATCTTACCTCGAATTTGCAAGCCATCGAACGCCCGGCCCCTTCGCCAGAACAGATGGCGTCCATAAAAACAATCTACGACGAGCGCATCAAAAATCCGGTACATTATCTGTGGTAATTAATGGGGCTGGTAAACAATATCAGCCCCATTACATCAGCATTTATTTGCCCAGGAAAATCTGAAAACCAATGCCTAATGACAGGTATTTTGACGTGTAAGTAGCCTTCTCGATCGGATTTCCGGAAACATCATACGCTTGGGTGCCATTTCCAAACCGGCTCCAAACATAATTCAGTCCAGCATTCAAGGCCACCGAGCGATTGATAAAATAAGCTATTCCAACAGTTGGGATTACTGAAGATGTGAATCCACTGGTTTTAAGTGTCTGATAATCCATATCCGTACGCTGTCTTGTCATGGAATAGGCATAGGACACACCTACGTAAGGTTTTAGCTTGCCGCTACCAACGTAATAGCGCACATAAGGGGATAAACCAATCTCAGTACTTTTATAAAGGACGTCTCCACTCGGGTTGGAGAATTTGTTTGTCGTTAAACTGAGCGGCACGCCAGCCCCGATTAGCAGATTATTCGCCAGGAAGTAACCGGCTGAAGGCGATAAACTTCCGGAAAAGGAGTTATATCCATTTTGAGTGCTGTATTGAAAATTCCCCACTTGGGCACCGACTGTCCAGCGGCCCTTCTCCGTTTGGGCCATCACAACCAAGAACCCCGACAGAACAAGGGCTAGTGTAAATACTATTGTCTTCATAATCGTTGTATGTTAATTATTGAATACAATAGTAAATATAGGCTTGATTTAGTGCAAATTCTTAGTGTTATTTAACAAAAAAAAGACTCAACAATGTTAAGTCTTTTTTGAAAGCTAATCTGGAACTGTCTGTTACTTACCAGTCACGGCTTTCTTGAACGTACCGTCGGATCCGAATAGGAGCACCGTCCGCTTTTTGTCTGTCGTTGTAATGGCGACAATGTAGTCACTGGATGTTTTCTCCTGTACGGCTTTATCAATCGTAGCCCCGGCGTAATTAGTGCTAATGTACGATGTGATTGTAGCTGGCAGGCTCGATACGGCTACCGCTGTCAGGTCTGAACCCTGGCCTGGACGGGAATGATGGGTCGAATCGCCAATGGCCGGTTTAGGGTGATGGAGCGAATCGCCGGGCGCGTGATGTTTGGCTGAATCACCGGGCATGTGATGCTTGGTTGAGTCGCCAGGCATGTGATGTTTTGTCGAATCGCCGGGCGCATGTCCAGACTTACCATCAACGACTTTCACAAATGTACCATCGGCTTTAAACAGTAGCCGTTTAACCGCACTATTTACCGTAATAGAAACTACATAGTTTCCCTGAGCATCTTTCAGGGCTTCTTTAACGGTTACGCCAGCATAGTTGGTGATGATGTAAGTCGTAATAGCAGCAGGCAAACTCGTCGCGTCCACCGCTGTCAGGTTATGCGGACCGGTAAGCGATGTGCTCACCACGCCACTCGTCCGGGCAGAGGCATCCGCAGCTGACGGATTGACAGCGTTATTGTTACAGGCGTTCAGGCTCACCACTAAGGCAACCAGAGAACTAAGCACAAACAGTGTTTTCATAGGAATCATAGGTTGGTTTTGTTAAAAAAATAAAACAGGAAACTAAACGGTAATCAGGCCCGTTTTTGAGCACTGTTTTCTATACGTTCTAGGTATAAATACCGTTGCAGGGGCAAAAGAAAATAAGTTAAATCGGCTAAATTGGGCCAATGAAGGCCATACGGATTAAAAAAAGATGAATAGATTTCTGCTTAATCGGCTACGTAACCGAACCAGGAAGTTATAAAGACAGCCATAGAGAAGAAGGGCTTACAATTGATTACTTTTGCAGCGCTTTATTTTTAGATTTCATCGGCAAAGCCGATTCTGTTTGGCAATTCAGCCACGTCACAATATATTGTTACATGAAAAAACAAAACGCCCGCCAATCGCAGTCGCAGACACTCAATGGAATGACTCAAGCACAGGGTCAAGCCAATTTTTCGTTCAGCGATTACGAAACTGAAAACTTTTTTGATGAGATGTTCGCCGGTGACATGCAGGTAAGGTCGGGTTATGTTCCTTTCCAGCAACGAGTTGAGCAACTGACCCGCGAGGATCTCATTGGGCGACAACATGCGGCCGAACGCGCTCTGATGAGCATGGGCATTACGTTTAATGTCTATTCTGAAGGCGAAGGCACCGAACGCATCATGCCAATCGATATTATTCCACGGGTCATTGAGTCGGCCGAATGGGATCGGCTGGAAGCGGGCCTCATCCAGCGGATAAAAGCCATTAATATGTTCCTCGATGATGTTTATAACGATCAACGTATATTAAACGACGGCGTTGTCCCGCGCGACCTCATTGAATCCAGCAAATCATTTCTGCCCGCTTGCATGGGTGTCAAGCCGCCCAAAGGAATCTGGTGTCACATTACCGGAACCGATCTGATTCGGGGCGAAGATGGCACGATGATGGTACTCGAAGATAACCTTCGCTGTCCATCGGGCGTGTCATATATGCTCGAAAATCGTGAACTAAATAAGCAGACATTTCCCGAAGTGCTGGCGCAAACGGGCGTTCGGCCTGTGTCCGATTATCCGACACGCTTGCTCCAGATGCTCCAGTTCATTGCCGATCGACCCAACCCAACGGTGGTTGTACTGACACCCGGCATTTACAATTCAGCCTACTTTGAGCATTCTTATCTGGCCCAGCAAATGGGAGTTGAGTTAGTCGAAGCACGCGATTTGGTGGTGTCAGGCGGTTACGTGAAAATGCGCACCACAAAAGGATTTCAGATTGTGGACGTGATTTATCGTCGTATCGACGACACATTCCTCGATCCTAAAGCCTTCAATCCTGATTCGATGATTGGCGTACCAGGCATATTTGACGTCTATAAAAAAGGACGCGTGGCACTAGCTAATGCCCCCGGTACGGGCGTTGCCGACGATAAGGTAATTTACGCCTATGTACCGCGTATTATTCAATATTATTTGGGCGAAGAAGCTATCATCCCGAACGTAAAAACGTACATCTGCCGGGAAGAAGAAGATTGCCAGTATGTGATGGATAATATTGAGAAGCTGGTCGTTAAAGAAGCCAACGAAGCAGGTGGATACGGAATGCTTATCGGGCCAAAAGCCACGGCAGAAGAGCACGATTTATTCCGACAGAAAATCAAGGAAAATCCTCGTAACTACATTGCTCAGCCAACCATCTCACTCTCGCGGGTGCCTTGCATCGTGGGCGACCACGCCGAAGGTCGTCATGTGGACCTGCGTCCTTATATTCTCTATGGCGATGGTATCAATGTTATTCCCGGTGGACTCACGCGCGTAGCCCTGCGTAAAGGCTCCCTTGTGGTCAACTCATCACAGGGCGGGGGCGGTAAAGATACCTGGGTACTTTATTAGAATTAGTAGAAACTGGCATAAGTCAACAGTCGTTAGTAGCCCAAATAAGCGCATTGCTTTTTTCGGCAGTTACTAATGACTGTTGACTTTTTCTATACATTTTTCCCTACTGAAAGCGTTGTAATTGAAAAGTTGGCGTACTATGCGATTCGTTTATATACTTGTTTTTTTAAGTGTTTTTTTTGGGGCGTTTCTACGGCCCACGGTTAGTGAGGCCACCCACGTGCGGGCCGGGGAGATTACCACCCAACGAATTTCTCAAACCTCTCTCACCTACAAGATTACCTTCACGGCTTACTTCGATGAAACTCCCGGAGGTGGTAAAGCAGCCGCTGATCTGGCGAACACGTACACGATGTGCTTTGGAGACAACTCAACATCCCTGATAAACCGCAGTAAGCGCGTGTATATCAATGGGAATACATCGTCGGTGAACAGTTATACCATCATCCATACCTATCCGGGACCAGGAGCTTACACCATAGGGATTACGGTTGTTAACCGCAATAAAAATACCATTAACTTACCACCACCCGCTACATCTGATAATATTGCGTTCTTCGTTTCGACGACGATTCTGATCAACGCGGCCCTGCTGACCAACTCCACGCCCGTCATGCTCAACCC
>CAXVWN010000261.1:0-23649 GCA_964263725.1 Spirosoma sp. | reverse complement strand
GATGGCGACCAGAACTTGCGGCTGGGCTGAGTTCTGATTCGTACCGTTCTGCCAGTCGGCGCCCGCTGGCGACCATGAATACGTAGTATTGGGTTCTGCTGGCGTACCGATGGTGACAACACCGCTCGGACAAACGGAACGATTTGGCCCGGCATCGGCTGCTGCTGCGGCTAGCGATACCTGAACCGTATCACGGTTGATACAACCTGATCCTACGTCAGTCACTTTCACCGAAAAACGAGTGGTGGCATTGACCGTCGCAGTTGGGTTCGAAATAACCGTTGATGATAAGACCGAACCAACCCATTCGTACGAATAACCCGCTACGGGAGGAGAACCAATCTGTACAGGCACCGCCGGACAGGTTGTTACGTCCGGCGCCGTAAAGACGGGCAACGACCACGCTGGATTGTTAACCGAAATAGTTTTCGAACAGGTAAACGATGGATCGAAAGGGCTATGCATCGTTACGGTGTAGGTCCGCTGTACGTTGTCGGTCAGCGTTACCTCACGGCCCGTGGTGGATGATAAGCCAGCGGCTGGGCTCCACGTATAGGTGAATACATTGGGATCGGACGAAAAAATATTACCTGCCGTAGCAATCAGTTTTACGTTACCGCCGTTCAGCCCGAAGCTGGGGCAGGCAAACGGAGCAGCTACGCTAATATCGACTGTGCATCCGCAATCGGGTACTACTACGTCGTCAGTACAGGTCGTGCCATTATACGTTACTGTGAGTCGATACGTAGTAGCACCCCCAACCGAAGCCGTCACGGGAACCTGTGGCAGATTGGTCGCACCTGAAAAATTACCGGGGCCCGATAATCTCGTCCAGGTGTAAGTTTCGCCAATGTTGGGTGTCCGATCGGGTTCGCCAACGGTACGTGGTCCGCAACCATCAGCACCCGCACGAGCCTCAATAACCGATGCCTGCATCTGATCGACAAACGTACAGCCGTTTTTGAGTGCCGTTACGTAGTAGGTAATTGGGTTGGGCGTAGGCACGGCCAGACTGCCGGGCTGGAAAGTGGTCTGGGCTGTATTATTGGCCGTTAGATAATTACCGGGTGCCCATGTATAGGTAAAGTCCGGCTCGTCGGGGGTGCCGATGGTAGCCGTATTGCCGATACAAATCGTAATATCGGGCCCGGCAAAGTTAGGCGTAACGGGTGCCGCAACCGGCGTAATCACGACTTCGTCCGTACTTTGACAGGTTCCCCCGCCTGTTACAGGTACGGTGAGAGTAAGTGTATAGGTGGTTGGCGAGCTGGGGTTGGCGAATGGTTGAGCGCAATTCGTACAGCTTAATCCGGCAGCCGGAGCCCAGCTATAGATTACGCCGGGTACGCCCGGAACGGGCGCTCCACCAATCTGCACGGGTGTTCCGGCACAGGCCCCTGCATCGGCACCGGCATAAGCCGCATACGTATTGACCAGCGACTGATCAATTTGCTGGCAGCCATTGGCATCGGTAACGGTAAGGGTGTAAATGGTGGTCACGGTTGGATTGACAAATGGGTTGGCCACCGCAGCCGCGCCATTGCTCCAGGCATACGTATAAGGTCCCGTTCCGCCCGATGCCGTAGGAGTACCACCAATGAGAATGGGAGACCCTGCACACGTATTAAATACATCCCCGGCATTGACTGTGGGAGCGGCACTGCCACTGATAATGATACTTGCAACTGAACTGGTACTGACAATGGTGTTGCCACAGGTGCTGATACGTCGGAAATAGCGGGTAGTCGTAATCGCTCCCGGATTATAGTCTTTTTGGGTGGCTCCGGCAATATCGGTCCAGGGGCCACCGGGCGATATGGCTTGTTGCCATTGGTAGTCGGCTATAATAGGTATTTGTTGTTCGGGAACGCCAGCCCGATACAACAAAGGTATATTAGCACCGTCAATGGCGATCTGAGGAGCCGTGAAGGGCTGGGTAAATCCGTTCTGGCAGACTGTCTGGCTGGCCGGCGCTACGTTGTCGGCACCGGTAGAGAAGGTACCACACTGCCTGAATATAGTCAGGGCCATTTCGGTACCGCCTTTGTAGCCAACGCCGTTCGTAACCGGGTAACCTATGCCTGCATCTGTAACTATATAAACAAGCCCGTTTTCTACCCGGAGAAATTGCGGATTGGTCGCCCCTGTTCCGCCAAAGATGGTGGAGTAGAGGATATTACCCGTTTCTGCATCGAGTTTGGTGTAAATACCATTTTCGAATGGAGAACGGGGAATACTTCCATTGGTGACGGGGTAATTAGACGTTGTACCCCTGGTTGTCCCTGTTATGTGTACTTCACCATTGACTACCTGAAACCCATTACCAACAGAGGCATTACCAGCTACATAGGTTGAAACAACCCTAGTGCCAGCCGTATTGAACTTGGTGTAGGTAATACCATAATCACCTCCAAGTGTACTGCCATTGGTAACCGGAAAATTGTCCGAAAGGGTGTATCCCATAATATACCCTTCACCATTGATGACTTGAAAATCCTGTGGCTGGTCTATCTCATTTCCACCCAGGTACGTAGCGAAAACTATATTGCCGTCTGCATTTATCTTAAAATAAACTATATCACCGTTGCCACTATATGTACTGCCATCGGTAACGGGAAAGCTGGCGTCTACAGTACCAGCAATATAGACCTCACCATTCTCTACCGCGAAGAGGTCAACATTATTATTACCAGGGCCGCCATAGTAACCGGCAAACTCAATAGTCCCGGCAGCATCCAGTCTGACAATCACGATATCAAGAAGGCCATTCAAGGGGCTTCCATTGGTAACCGGAAAGTTGGTGGAGCTGGAGACACCAACGATATACACCTTGCCCCCAACGACCTCAAGTTTTCGTGCACCAGCTTCGTCGCCGTTGCCACCGAGGTAGGTTGAAAAAAGAATAGTTCCCGATGATGCATCCAGCTTCGCGTAGGCTAGATCCGAAGTTCCCCCGCCATACGTAGTACCGTTGGTAGTGGGAAAGGTGGTGGAGTTGGTAAAAAAGAGTAGATGGATTTCGCCATTCACGACCTCAATTGCATTCGCATAATCGTCGCCATTTCCACCCAGATAGGTCGAAAAAGCAATGTTTCCTGACGCATCGAGTTTTGTTAAAACTGCGTCAAAGGTTCCTCCACTATGTGTACTACCATTCGTAACCGGGTAGTTGGTCGATTGGGTACGGCCAAAAATATACAGTTCGCCATTTACGACCTTGGAGTAATAGGCATCTTCTGTACTGGTTCCGCCGAGATAGGTGGAATAGATAATATTACCCGCAGCATCCAGCTTGGTAGCCACAATGTCTGCTGAGTTGCCTGCTCGGGTACTTCCGTTGGTTACCGGATAGTTAGCCGAACTCGACTGACCTACCACATACGTTTCGCCATTGGCAACCTGCATACTCGTTGGAAAATCAACCGCGTTTCCGCCCAGATAGGTGGAGGTTTGTATATACTGAGCCTGGCTTACCCTGGGAAGCAATCCCAGCAAAAGAAGCAGGATTGGCAGGAACACCGTCCACCTTCGCATAAATACCTGCAATAGAGTGGTAAACAGGGTTCGATCTAGCCTCATGGTATAGGGCAAACCGGCGGGTAAGGTCGTGGTGATCTTCTGCTCCTTCGTTTGACGACCAGCCAGGGGCAGTCTTATAAACCAGAAAAGAGCAACCGCCTTGGGGTTGGGTTTAGTACATGATAGAAGCATAATAAAACGTGGATTAAGGACAACACGGGTAAGAAATAGGTACGAACAAACATCTATGTGTACTAGTTAATTAAGTTGGATTTATGACAGGTGACCAGTAAACGGTAGGCCACTTAAGGCAGGGGTTTATCCTGCCTGGGAATCTGATCAGGCGAGAGTAAGCAAAGGAATGCCCACTGCCAAACCAGCAACTGATTCGGCCAATTCGGTCTACTCCACGGTTCAAATTTGGGCCGGTGGACTGATGAATAGTAGATACTCATCTTGTGTTTTGCTAAATAGGTATTTTCAAGGACGAGCTCCTATGTAATCAGAGTGTTCATCGATAGCTACTCTACGTCAACAAGTTCTGTGCCACTCAAAACATCAAATAACGTTGCTAACAAAATTGTAAGTAAAGGGAAGGGGTAAGTAAATAAATAGCAGAATTATAAATACTTAAAATTATCTGTAGGTCTATTATTTTAGTAAATTTCCACTCCTAACAATTTTAATGCCACTTGTTGTGGGGTGATTGCCCGAAAAGGTAAGTTAGCTATCTCTGGTGGATGGGTGCTGCCGAATTATTTTTTGACATTGATGATCCCCGCCAAGAGGGAAAATGCTTCCACCAGTTAAGCGACATTGTAATGATTGTACTATGCGGTTATTTGTCTGACTGCGAGGGCTTGAAGACGTATATGATCAGGCCTGTGATAAACAGGATATACGCCGGGAGTTTCTTGAAATCCCTTGTGGTATCCCCGCCCATGATACTCTGAATCGAGTCTTCCGCCGACTTAATCCCACCCGGTTGGAACAGTTGTTAAGCAATTGGGGAAAGGATATTGTTGGCGTTTTAGCGCAAAAACAACTCATTGTCGACGGTAAATAATTGCAAAATATGGTTGAGGCTGGCCATCGACAAGCCACCGGTATTAAATAAGCCCCATGAAAGTTTTGTGCCAGGTATACTGATTAATAGTAGCCTAACCACGCTTCAGCGCAAAAAATAAAGCCGCTCGCTTCCCGCTATTTTTTTGCCGTTCACGAACTGCCTTGTCAAGCGGCTTTTCTGATCGTCTATCTTTAGATGATCAAGCGTATTCACTCGTCTGGTAAGCAACGGCCAATGGTTCAGAAGCTCGTTACGGCCTTAGGTCGCTTATACCATTTTCTTATTTCACTGATTGTTGCCGTAATTCTAACGGTTACAACCTGGGGAGCCTGGTCGTTTTATCAGGATGCCATCCTACAGGATGAATTCATGAAGGACGGGCAGCTGGTTCCCCTGCTGGTTAACCAATCTGAACAGAAGCAACGGTCGTGGCGGGACATTCTGAGCCATAGCACGTATCTTACTGTTCATTATAGGGGTAAAGACTACACAACCCGGTTTGTGATGGATAGCGGGTATGTTGGTCAGGGCGACCGGGTTAAGTTGCTGTATCATCCTAAATATGACGCGCTCAGGCAGCCAGGAACCGGAATTCATTTTAAAGAGTCAACCCGAAAATCCCGCCTGATCGAGTGGACGGCCCTCCGTGATTTTACGAATGAAAACCAATTACTATTCTTTTGCATATTACTCTCCACGGCTACGTTTTTTTTGATTTCGGGCCTGATCGCCACGATTGTGCCGGTGGCGTTTTTGCAGAATATTGCCCGATTCGTGTTTGTGCTGGCGCTTTTGATTGGGGCTATTTTCTTTACGTACGATACCTGGGCGTACTATACATACTACCAGTACCTGAAAACGAACGGCCATGAAGTAACGGTTAAGGTGCTGGATACGCAGCGTACCCACCGGCCATCATCCGGGCGACATCATACTGTTGACTGGTATGATTATGAGGCCACCATCCGGTATCAGCAGCAGGAACGTGTTATTCCCATTAGCCACGATGACTTCGACGCTCTGAAGCCTACAGATTCCCTGAAGGCTTTGTACGATGAGACCGTAGATGATTGTATGTCGGTCGATTTCGGGCTTGATTATAGCCAGGCCATCCTGCCTGTGTTTCTTTGGGTTCTTACCGTCTTGCTCATCCGCCCGGCTCTAGGCAATAAAACCGGTGGGCCTAAAAAATAACCCAATGCCCTTGTCAATCATGTCAATTACCGTCTCTCAGATGTGGAATTGGCGAAACTGATCGTTCGATCGTTGTCCCATCGGCCCTGTTTTCCACTAATCGCCGTGCTCGGCTTCGCGTTGCCGCACATCTTCTTCGGCTTTTTTTCGATCCGTGATGTCAGAGGTAACTAATAAAAAGCCATCATCAAACCGGCTGGCCGAAACCAGGTGCCAGGCGGACTGCTGGTACGGTATTTCAACCTGTAATGGTTCACCCGTTTCGACAACCTGTACATACTGGGCAAACAGGCCACTTTGTTCCGTATCGTTATATAGGGCTTTGTAACTGTTTTTGTACAACTCGTCTACCGATTTTTTTTCCCGCTGGTCCAGCTCATTGGTCAATGGAACAAGCTGAAAATCGACGATAGCACCGCGCTCGTTGCGAACGGCTCTGAATAACCGGATGGCAACGGGGGCATTGGTTATAATACTTTGCAAAAACTCCAGCAGTCGCTGTACCTGCTTGTGGTCGGTAATGTCTTCCATAGCGAGCAGGATGGCTGCCTGGCCCTGGTGCCGCACAATCTTGCGGGCATTGAGCCGAAGCACTTTTTCGCCCAGTTCCGGGAAATAATGGCTCATTTCATACCCCAGAATCGATGCATTTTGGTCAATAACCTGATCCAGTAATGTTCGCAGGGCGGGAATGTCCCACTGGCGATTCCCCAGCTCGTACAACAGGCGACCCGCCGTATCGTCGGGTTCAATCCGGAAGATTTTATAAAAAGCCCGATTGGCACTCCGCACCCGCAAGTCTTTGTCCAGCACCAGCACCGTTTCACGGATGGTACCAAAAATGGCATCGGAATAATCGTATGCTTCCGACAACTGATCGTTACTCATCTGCAGCTCCTGATTGATAGTTTGCAGTTCTTCGTTGTTCGATTGAATCTCTTCCTTACTGGTTTCCAGCTCCTCATTAATACTTTGTAGCTCCTCGTTGGAGCTTATTATCTCTTCATTGGCCGACTGAAGCTCTTCCCGCCCGGCTTCCTGTTCTTCAATCATGGAGCGCATATCGTCACGCAGCGTAGCCAGTTCGTCTTCTAGCTGCTTGATTCGGCCATTTCGAATTTGAGTTGGTGTTGCTGGAGGAAGTTGAGGTACGGTTGACGTAACTTCCTCAAAGAGCACCAGAATCAGCGATTCCTGATTGGGAGCCTGGAGCGGAATGGCATTGAAGGCTACCGTGTACGTCTGGTCCCGAACCCGAATCTGCAACCCGGTTTTGGCTACCGACTGCCCCGATTTATGGGCTTTGTTAACGGCATTGCGCAAATCGAAAATGAGCTCTGGCCGGGCCATCTTCAACAGGTTGAAGGTGACCTTGCCGGGTGCGGGTTCCAGAAACAAACTGGTCGATCCCCGAAAGCGGAGAATTTCCAGGTCTTTATTGACCACTACCGAGGCTGGCGTGTACTGGCTTAATAGCTCATCGATGCGTTGGTCTAAATCGTCGGAGTGGCCAGATGTATGCATAGGTGTATTATGAATGATTCCTCGTTCGGTGGCTTCCGCCCGTGTGTAAGGGATCTTTTGTCCGGAGGAAATTGGGTTAATGGGTGTTGATTGATCGGCTGATATAGTCTGACCTGGCAGGCTCGCTGATGGCTTATTATCCATCATGCCCAGATTGGAAACCATGGGTGTTATAGAAAAGCTGCTGCTGGTGTTACGGGCGTAAATTTTATAGTTTTTGGCCACTTGGGTAAACAGAGCCATAGAGGAGCCCACTGTTTCGGCTTTTCCCAGCATCAGATGCCCGGTTGGGTTTAAGGCATAATGAAACGTGGCAATCGCCTTACGTTGCAACACATTGTCGGTGTATATTAACAGGTTACGGCAACTGATCAGGTCAATTCTGGAGAAAGGCGGGTCTACAAATACATTGTGCGGAGCAAACACACATAAGTCGCGAATAACCTTACTAATGCGGTAGCCATCCTCTTCCTTCGTGAAAAAACGTTTTCGCCGTTTTTGTGAAACGCCCGCCATCTGACTGTCTGTGTAAACCCCTAGCCGGGCCTGGGCAACGACCCGCGCGCTTAGATCGGTGGCAAAAATCTGTATGGGTATATAGGTGTCCTGATCGTCGAGTCCTTCCAGCAGCAGGATGGCCAGTGAGTACACCTCTTCGCCCGTTGAGCAGGCCGCCACCCATAACCGAAAAGGCTGATGGTCTGGTTTGTCCTTGAGCAAGTGGGGTATTGTTACCTTTCCCAGATACTCCATCATGTCGATATCCCGGAAAAAGCTGGTTACGTTGATGAGCAGATCGTTGTAAAGCAGACTGGCTTCGGTGGGATTCTGGCGCAGATAATCCGTATAATCCAGTAAGGTCGGGAGTTTATACAGGGCCATTCGCCGGAGTACCCGGCGCCGGATAGTGGCCGTCTTGTAGTGCCTGAAATCGACCCCAACTACTTTTCGCAGCAACAGCAGAAGCGGGTCAAGGTCTTCGTTATTCATGTTGATTTCGGTGGGCTCCTGGGCTTCTTCCTGCTCCTGTACGACAACGGCCAGTGCGGTTTGCTGAAACAAGCCTTGCTGATGGCTCAGCCATTCGAGCTCCTGGGCCATTTCTTTGGGCGAAAGTACTTTATCTACGACGCCTTCGGCTTGGGCTGCCTTGGGCATTCCCTGAAATCTGGCTGTTTCGTCCTGGGCAAAGGTAATTCCCCCGGCGGCTTTGATGGCTTTTAAGCCCACAGTGCCGTCATTGGCCGTTCCCGAAAGCACTAAGGCGATGGAAGCGGCCCGCTGGCGTTCGGCCAGAGAAACAAAAAATTGATCGATAGGTAAGTGAAGCGCCGGTTTTGGTCGGCGGGGTGCCAGGATCAGAACACCATCGACCACTTCCATGTCCTTATTGGGAGGAATGATGTAAAAGTGGTTGGCCTCAATCTGCATTTGGTTCTGTGCTTCCCGAACCGGCATTGTGGTTTTACGGCTCAGTATATCCGACAGTAAGCTTGGCTGCGTTGGACTAAGATGCTGAATGTATACAAACGCCAGACCTGTAGTGGGCGACAAATGTTGTAACAAGTCTGATATAGCTTCCAACCCACCTGCCGATGCGCCAATGGCGACAATAGGTACCGGCGGTTTTCCGGGTTGTTTTCCGGGCCTTAAACGATCAGACTGATTCATAACAAGTGTGGTTCGGGGAGCAGCTGTACAACTTAGAATGTCGCACAAACAGACGGCCTTGAGCTTACCTATTGGTACGGGAGATAACCCTTAGTTGATGCTGTAAGTTATGTATTTTTTTTGGCTGTGAATGAAGCGGGTTCCTCAAAACACCTCGTTCCGCTCGCCCGTGGCCTGCCAGTCGATATCCATCTCCTGAAAGCGCTGGGCGACCCGAGTTAGAAACGGTTCGTCGAGCATTGTCGGCACGGATTCGGGGTCGCTGAGGTCCATCTCGCTAATCTTATATGTCTGTTCATACGGTCCGGCTTCGATTTTGACGATATATTTGCCGTTCCATGCGTAAAGGCCAATGCGGAACCTGGTATGCGGAATATCCTGAACGAAACGCATGTTTTCAGTGCTGAATTATGAATGATATTGAACTCTTTATAATCGACTGTCCTGCAAAGGTAGGCAACTTAAGCGGTCGTCTGTTGCTTTGGCCAGTCATCATTTATTATTCGTTATGCACCCTAAGTGGCTGCGCGAATAGCACCACCGACGAAGCGGCTCAGTTTTTTTTGAAAGGCAATGTTCAATTGCAAAAACGCGAATACAAAGAAGCCATCCGGTATTATTCGGAAGCCATTGCTAAAAAGCCCGACTTTGCCGACGCGTACAACAACCGGGGTTTGGCCAAATTTCGCAATGACGATCGGGAAGGGGCTTTGGTCGATTATACCCGCGCCATCGAAACGGACCCTGATTTTGGAACCGCTTATTTCAACCGTGCCGAGGTGCTGTTAGAAACCGGTGATGCTGCGGGCAGCGTAGCCGATTTACAGCACATCGAGAAGCAATACCGCGATTCTACATTTTACCAGACTCGCCTGGGCGATGGGTATGTTCGGCTTAAGAACCCCGCTCTGGCGCAGGTGGCGTATGACCGGGCGCTGCAACTCAACCCGAAAAACGTGGAGGCACTTACTAACCGGGGGGCGTTATATTACAGTCAAAAAAGCTATGAGCAGGCCAGGCAGGACATTCAGCGGGCGTTGCAACTCAATCCGAAACAGGATGCGGCCCTCAATAATCAGAGTTTACTGCTCGCCCATGCCGGTAACTATTCTGATGCGCTGAGTTATGTAGACCGGGCACTGACTCAACAGCCTCGCCAGCCGTATTACCTGAACAACAAGGCTTATTTATTGCTCAAACTGAACCGCCCCGCCGAAGCCTTGCCGTTGGTGCAGGAGTCGCTTCAGCGCGATAATCAAAATGCCTGGGCGCACCAGACACTGGGGTTGTATTACCTGAACCAAAAGCAGGCTGGACCGGCACTCACGGCGTTTCGAGAGGCCGAAAAAATAGACGCGTCGGTCGACCAGCTATACTACTATATTGGTATGGCCGAAGCAGACCTTGGCCACAAACCAGAAGCCTGCGATGCCTGGCGACGGGGCGAATCGGCGGGCGACGAACAGGCAAAGCACGAACGTGCCCTGCGATGCCGGTAGACGAAATTCGTTCAGATTCACGTCAGATGTTAATCGTAGATCAACGCCTTTAGTCCTTCATCCGGTGTAAATCCAGATCCTGAAAATCGAAACTAAAGTCGGTTAGGGGCGAAATGGGTTTCATTTTTATCGAGACCGGTTTCATCGTCTCGTCGGTCAGGAACGTCACGTAGGCATCAGCATCGAAACTCCGGTTGTTCCACTTGGCGATAAAGGTATTGTTCTTGTAAAAGAGCAGTTCGCCCACCAGTTTGGGTGATCGTACCGACCGGAACCATAATTTCCCGGCCTTCTGGCTGATGAGCACATCGCCGAACCAGCTATCATGGAACGTGCCGGTATAGAGTTTGAAATCAACCTTGGCGGAGTTGTTTTTCTGTTCCTTTTCAATGCTGTCCCAAATATCTTTGGTGATTTTAGCGGCTTCGTCCTGGCCTTTTTTTACCCGTTCGCTGTACTTGCTGATCCAATCGGTTGGCGGAATGCCTAAATAACTGTCCTTTATGGTGTTGGTAACCGCGCTAAAAGCCGCGCCGGATTGCTGATTTGTAAAGACGATAATACCCAATTGAAGTTCGGGAAACAGGGTTACCTGCGTTACCATGCCCGCCAGTCCACCTGTGTGCGTCACCTGTTTATAACCTTTTACGTCACTCAATCCCCACCCCAGGCCATAGCCCGAGAAGTGCGTATTGTAGGGCGGAGTAGGGGTGCTGCTCACGGGCAGAATTGTTTGTTGAGACCACATATCGGCCTGGACTTTCTCGCTGAATAATTGCTGGCTCAGGTTATTACCGTATTTCCCCTTATTCAGTTGCATAATCACCCACTTGCTCATATCGGCGACGCTGGAATTTATGCCGCCTGCCGAATTGCCAAACCGGAACATATCCCGGCTGATCACCTGCACGTTTCCATTAACGGGGGCGTGCGCATCAATGACATTGACTTTGTCGGCCAGCCGGACATACGTACCCGCGCTGTGGTTCATCTGGAGCGGTTTCATAATGCGCTCTTCTACAAAGACTTCCCAGCTTTTTCCACTAACCCGTTCGATAACTTCGCCCGCCACCATATAAAGAAGGTTGTCATAGTCATACTTCGTTCGAAAGCCAGACACCGGTTTCAGGTACCGGAGATTATGGATAATATCCTTCATGGTAAAATTGCTCGAATCCGGCCAGAACATCAGATCGCCCGCGCCCAGTCCCAGTCCACTGCGGTGGGTAAGCAAATCCCGGATGGTAAATTCTTCCGTCACGTAGGCGTTGTACATCCGAAACTCCGGTATATAGTCAATCACTTTATCGTCCCAGGTTAATTTTCCTTCGTCGATCAGGATACCCAGCAAAGCCGCCGTAAATGCTTTACTATTAGAGGCAATACCGAATAGCGTGTTTTCGTCCACCTTTTCATTGGTCTTCAGCGAGCGCACGCCATACCCTTTACTATGAATTACTTTTCCGTCTTTAACAACCGCCACGGCAATGCCCGGCACATCGAATGTTGTTAGCGTACGCTGCACCAGCGCATCAATTTGGGGGCCACTGATAACCTGTGCGTTGGCGCATAGACAGGACAGGGCTCCAAAAAGGAGTATGAAGCAGGTACTTGACCGGAGAAGACGTTTTTTCATGGATTGCCTGTAGAGAAGGGGAAACTCAACAAAGAAAACAGATTTAACCGGATACCAACAACCGAGGCAGCGTCTTTTTTGCAATTTCTATTGGCTCAAAAAAAGAATGGAGAGAACAAAACTGCCAAAACTGCCGAGAGAAGCAACCGTTCGCGTTACGGCAAGTTTAATACGAGCCAACGCTATAAAACTACAGGTTAGATGAATTGATTGAACGAATTACGCTTCCGGGTCAAACAACGATTTCGACTTCATGGCAACACCCATATCGCCTTCTACTTTCAATTTTCTTTCCATGAAAGCAACCATTATTTTCAACTTTCCCCTTAATAAATCCTGAAAATTATCCGGTGAAATGGTGATGGTGCAATTGGCGGGTTTATCTACGTCGACAATCCTGTTTTTGCTGCCTGTACCATCTATAAAAATGGCTTTTTCACCAATGATAAATTTCAAGGTTTTACCTAGTGCCGGTACAGCCATAATACGCGTGTAAAAAGCCGTAAAATCAATAGTCTTATAGTCATTTTTAGGCGTAGCTAACTGCTCATTCCATTCATTTCTGCCCTGCAAAACGTCACCAAGGGGTTTGTCAGCGTGAATGTTTATCTCAGCCTGAAGGGTTGCCTGTAGGGCCTCATTGGCGTAAACGAACATCTTGGTTTCGTAATCGGCAATGGCGGCATCTGTCGAATCAAATTGCCCGTTGGTAAGGTTCTCGGTGAGGGTAAGGGCATCAACCAGGCCGATATTTACCCCAATCCCTGCAAAGGGCGGCATTAAATGGGCCGCGTCGCCAATCAATGTACTACGGTGATGCTCTTTCCAGGGAATGTCCAGCGGAATATAGCGCATGGGGTAGCCCCTGAAACGTTTGCTGGCGCTGAATAACTCTTTGTATTTCGGGCTCCAGTTTTCGAAAACACGGTTCAGAAAGTCAACCATAACGGCGTTGTCGGTAATGTCAATCTTGTTTTCATTGAACCAGTTTTCGGGTTGCCGAAACGAAATGTTAAAAACCAGTGCCCCATGGGCAATGTACTGGGTAGACAGTGCATGACCCTCTGCTACAACCATGATATTGCTGTCGTTGCACAGGTCTATAAAGCCCGGACAGGCGGCTTTTGGATTTACGATTTCACCTTGTATGAGGTAGGTATCCGTGTAGTTGGGGAGCGCATCAGTTATTAAATGGCGCAGGTTCGACCGGCCCCCATTGGCTCCAATGACAATATCGGCCGTTTCGGTAATGCCCCCGTCAAAATGCAGGCGGTATTTTTCCTGCTCTTGTTCAAGGGAAATAAACTTCCTGTCCCAGACAATCACCCCTTCGTTTATATGCTTACACAGCAATTGCCGAAAGTCATTCCGGTCAATTTCGGGTTTGGCATGTTTGGTTTCTTCCTGCGCAACGTCTTCGTCAAATACCTCCCCGTTCATGGTGGTCATTTTCTCGGATGGTGGCCAGGATACCTGGTAAAATTCATCTAAAATACCGGCTGCTTTCAACGCCAGTTGCCCGGTATGCTGATGGATATCCAGAGAACCGCCCGTGATTCTTGCCTGGCTGTTGGCATCCCGTTCGTAGAGCTTTACATCGGCCCCTTTTTGTTGCAAAAGTAAAGCGGTTGTCAACCCAACCGGGCCGCCACCAATGATGGCTATTCGTTTATTGGCTATTAAGTTTGTTGTCATATTTTCTGCTTACTGGTTTGTTTATGCAAAATTATGATACTCTATTAGCATGAAATAGCTATATTTAGTCAATTAATAGTCTGAAGCAGTATTGTATGTTATTTGAAACGAATCGGCAAGGGGAGATGATGGCTACCCTGGAGGAATTGACGGGTAGTACAGTAAAGGACGGCCTGCTTATCCTGCCGGAAACGTTTGGGGTCGGCTACATCAAACACTACGAACTTGGACCGCTCCTGCAAATGATGGTGCATCAATATGTTCTTGCCGAAGATATACTTGGTAAACGAACCGCTGGAAAGACGGGAAAAGAATTAATCACGTTTAGCTTTCGCCACGTATTACAGGAGCCAGCCAACCTGGACAGGGGACAGATACGGCCAACAGTAACGGGTCGCTTGCTGCCCAGTGTTCAAGTATCTTCCGGGGATATTGATTTGGAAACGTTTACCCCGGCCAACACAAAAATTAACATTATTCTTATAACTATTCATGTGGATCTTTTAAAAGATTTACTGAATAAAAAGGAGGGAAATAGCCTATTTCAAACTATTATTTCGGGGAGTCAACCCTATCTATACGAAGAATTAATTTCGCCAGAAATACAGCATCTTGCCGCCAAGATAATTGAGGTAAATGTGCCGGACGAATTGCGTGATTTCTATCTTAGAATAAAGGCGGAAGAGATGATTTATTTATTTTTAACGGCGCTAATGAAACGAGAAAGTGTAGCCAGCTATCCGCTTAATAGTTCAGATGTGAACGTAATGTATTTAATAAGGGCTAAGCTTATTGCTGATTTAAGTAGTCCACCTAATTTAACAGAACTCACCCTATTTGCCAATATGAGCGAAAGTAAATTGAACCGCTTGTTCAAGCAGATTTTTGGTAATAGTATTTATAATTATTATCAAACGTTACGAATTAACGCAGCCGCTTTTCTGATAAAAGAAGAAAAATTGTCTGTATCCGAGGCCGGTTACCGGCTGGGATTCACGAACCTAAGCCATTTCACCCGGATCTTTGAAAAACAGATAGGGCTTAAACCCAAAAAATATTCTGTTTCTCAATGAGCAGGTCGCCATGACGAAAGCGGGCCAACTGAATGTCTTCGATGGATCAGGGGAGGGGAATAACCTGGTGCTTCAACGGTGCCCAATGCCATTATAGTAAGATCGCAATGTTACTTGTGAACGACCCAAACTCTATATTGACTGCGAATACGGTTCTAATGCATTTATATGGAGAATTACAGCATCATTTTATTCCTGTTAGCGGTGATGATCGGCCTGTCGGCGGTTGCTGACAAGATTCGGTTACCCTACCCAATTCTGCTGGTTACGGCGGGAATTGCCGTCGGATTTATTCCCGGCATGCCTAAAATTGAGCTGGATCCCGATATTGTCTTTCTGCTTTTTCTGCCGCCAATGCTCTATGACGCAGCTTTTAACATCTCCTGGCCTGAATTTAAAAAGAACATAAACACGATTTCCTCGCTGGCGTTTGCGCTGGTTTTCCTGACCGCCGTTGGTATTGCCGTTACGGCTTATTTTCTGATTCCGGGCATGACCTGGCCTTTGGCGTTTGTGTTGGGTGCGATTCTGTCGGCCACCGATGCCGTAGCCGCCACGAGCATTACCAAAGGGCTTGGTTTGTCGCATAAAACGCTGACTATTTTAGAAGGGGAGAGCCTGATTAATGATGCCTCCGGCCTGATTGCTTATCGCTTGTCAGTAGCTGCCGTTGCGGGTAGTTCGTTTGTTTTTTGGAAAGCGGGATTGCAGTTTTTACTGTTAATCTTCGGCGGTTTTCTGGTAGGCTGGGTACTGGGTAAACTACTGGGATTAATTCTAAAATGGCTGCCGAATAATACGCTGGTAGCCATTAGCTTTACGCTATTGATGCCCTTTATTGCCTATTCTGTAGCCGAAGAAGTCCATGTATCGGGCGTTATAGCCGTTGTTACGCTGGGGCTGATGATCTCTCAATTTGCCAAAAAACTCTTTCCTCATGGCACGAAAGCCCAATCCAAGTCGATCTGGGAAATTATCGTTTTCATCCTGAATGGGTTAGTCTTCGTACTCATCGGACTTGAGTTTCCGTATGTCCTTGGCAATATTGACCGTCAGGCCATTATCCCCCTGATCGGCTACAGTTTCCTCATTTGTCTTGTGGCGCTGGCGATCCGAATGGCCAGGGTATTTCTACAAAAAATCAATATAGACCGGGCTTTTCGGAAAACCCAGTCCAGCAAACTGGAAGATGCGCAACTGGACTGGAAAAACTGCCTGATTATCAGTTGGTCGGGGATGCGGGGCATTGTTTCACTGGCCACCGCCATTGCCTTGCCCGTTACCTTAGCCGACGGTCAGGCATTCCCCCAGCGGGACACAATCATTTTCATTGCCGTAATGACCGTGCTGATTACGTTGGTAGCACAGGGGTTAAGCCTGCCGCTACTGGTCAACCGGTTGGGCGTCGCTCAGAAGGTTGAATAAACCCGGAAATTAGCAAATAGCTCATGCTGACGTATTTATGAAAGGATAATTTCTGTAAAAATCAACGGGAAAATGAATTTCAGCACGTTACATGCCGGAGGTAGGGGTGCGGAATCGTCTATCATCGACTGACCCAATAAATTCTCATGATTGTCTAGCCGCCCAGGGAAATTTCATTATTCCTGGTTAATCCGTACAAGCAATCTTATGTTATGTGGTTTTCTCAGATCAACCGCCCAATAATAGCAACGAAAACAGGCTAGATTGTCATTTGGAAAGGGGAGAAGAAAAGGCAAGTTTTATGTTAATTGAATATCCGTAGGTTGGCTCACTACTTGTGAGTAAAGTACCTCTAGAAACGGCTTCTAAATTATCATAATGATTAATTATACAACAGCACAATGACACCTTCTCAATCCAACACAGGGGTAATTAACCCTGTCTTTCCTGGCGGGGCTTTAGCTTTACAACGTTTTGTAGATCAGACAAAACAACCTGTTTCTACCACCGCTAGTGGGACAGTATTTGTTGAATTTGTCGTTAATGTTGACGGGTCAGTTAGCGATTATATTGTTTTAAAAGGAGCAGGTATGGAATCCGATCTAGAAGCCGTACGCATTGTATCAACTATGCCCGAATGGACACCAGGCACGATTGATGGGGAACCAGCCCGGTTTAAGTTTGTCTTGCCAATTGCCTTCAGAGACTAACATAATTGCACTTGTATAACAAAACGAAATTGAATTTACAACCTCATTTTGCCAGAAAATGGGTCTACCGCATAGCTTGGAGCTTAGGGCTTATTTTGCTACTAGCTCAGGCTAGTTGGGCACAATTGACCATAAAGGGACAAATCTTTGGTGGAAAGGATCAAGAGCCTTTACAATTTGCCAACGTCTTCCTTTCCGGTACGACAAAAGGAACAACTACCGACCAAACCGGCGCATTTACGTTGCTCAACGTTCCTGCAGGTAAGTTTGACTTGATTGTCTCTTACATTGGCTTCGCAACTCTGAAAACGACGGTTCAAACTCAAGAGCAAAAAACTTACCGCTTTTTACTTAAACCAATTGATAATCAATTGGATCAGATTAATGTCAAAGCCCGACGGCGACGAAGTCCGGACTGGACTAAACAGTTAGCCTTATTTACCGATAATTTCATTGGTAAAAGCCAGAATGCTAACCAGTGCCGATTACTTAACCCACAGGTTTTGTCATTCGATCAAAGGGTCGAATCACTTACTGTAACGGCACAAGAACCCTTGTTGATCGAAAACAAAGCCCTAGGCTATCGAATAAAATTTCAGTTAGACTACTTTACCTATACATATGCTTCTTATCTGATCTCCTATGAGGGCGATCCAGTTTTCGAAGCTTTAACACCCATCGATTCAGTAGAAGCTCAACGCTGGAAAGAAAACCGCCAGAAGGCTTACTTAGGGTCAATGATGCACTTTGGGCGTGCTTTGTATCATCATCAGTTAGTACAAGAAGGCTTTGTTATTCAGAAGGTAATAGAGCAAAAAAACAGGCGGGGCGATGTGAAGTTGATCGCTTTACCCTGTGATACTAGTGTCGAAGTTCCATCTTTGACCAATCCTGAAAAGGGCGTTTCTTTGCCAATGGCCTCCTATAATATCCTACTAGATAGTGTGCACTCAACGCTACTTCATCCGGTTATTATCTTTCCAGATTTTGTACAAGTAGTTTATACAAAAGAAAGGGAACCTTACGAATTTCAACGAGTTCGTCGTTCGGCCAAGTATGACTCTGATATTATCTTTCAGACCTCACTGATCCGAATGTTAGAACCGAGTGCAACTATTGAAGCAAACGGGCAATTTTGGAATCCTCATAGTTTACGTGGCGAAGGCTATTGGACTTGGGAGTTAATCGCCGATGATCTCCCTTTTGATTATAATCCTGAAGAGCAGACTATTGGACCGAAATAGTATTATCTTGAGAGTGAAGTTTTGTGAATAATAAGTCATTTTCTGAATTATTTCTCATAACATATTCATAGTTATACAACAGAGCTGAGATAAGTACCATCTGAATAAATTTTTACGAACAAACAAATTTGTACAGAACTCATATCACCGATAACTTCTGGTCGAGCCATTGCTTAATTAACCAGGCGACTTGCAGCGGCTTCGTATTTGTATTGTCAATAGTAAGGAGTTGCTTCTGGCTAAATTCATCCACAATCGTATTCATTCGATAATTAGCCTCAAAGTACAATAAGGACTCCTTTGAAGCGGCAACATCTCGTTTTGAGGGCTTGCAAGCTAAACGATGGGGAGCTTGATTTCGCTTTAATCGTTCGGTTAGATCGGCTTTTAATTCCACATAGATCACATCGGCTCCTTGCTGAGTGAACACTTGAGCCACGGCTTCGATATAGTCCGTATCTTCTGGGTGATTCAAGTCCCAGACATAAGTAAATATTAACCCTTCCAGATCGCTTTTGGCAATCTCCTCAAAGAACGCAAAGCGGATTATACGGTCGAGTCGTTCAAAAGGAGAGGTGCCAAAGTCAAAGAACTGATTGACTAGTTCTAAAGACATGTGATTGTGAAACAATTTTAAGTTGGTTATTTTTTCCAACTCTTGGCCAACGGTCATTTTCCCGACAGCAGGTGGGCCAAACAAAATGACAAGTTTCATAACAAATCTTTACTACAACTATACTTAATTATACCTTATAGTTTGGCTAAAATTGTACTTTTTCCAAGCTCTGTTGAATAACTACCAATACGTTAAGAAAATTATAATTTCGCTGATTGCCTGAAATGGTCGTTCTAAAAATAAGTCAATTGCTGACTTTCGTTAAGTCATGTTCTTCTGGCCCTTTAATAGAACTAATAGAAGCGGAGAGAATAAACTCTTGTTCTGAAATTGCCGTAATTATCGGTCGGGAGTAAGAGTTGCCTTGAATAAGGAAGTAGTATTGTTTATGGGGATCAAAATGGATAAAATGAGGCTTGCTGTCAATAACGAAGCCCAAACTATCGCTAGTTGTTCGGATAATTACCCAAGTGCGATTTTTAATTACGAGTGGATTTTGTTGATCAACAGTCATCTTTAATTCAGCATTGAAGCCGACCATAGTATTTAAAAAGTGAATTTTAGTAGGAGCCAATGACTGAGCCTCGTTAGGTATGGTTGATAAACAAAGGAGAGCTATAACTCCGATTAGTGTCTTCATAGCGTTTCGTTGTATAGATGCCTTTATGTTAGCCTTAGAACGATCTACAGCGTTGGCGACATAACCAATACTGTAGATCGCTCTCACTACTTTCTGACTGGACTAGCCGGAATTGCTCCTGTTGCTGAATAACCCATCTTCATTTTATAATCTACACCAGGCATTCTGATCAGGTGCTTTTCGTTTACAGCCAGTGTTTTTACTTCCACCGTCGAATAAGCACTAGCGCCCGTCTCCTTGTCTCGAACAAAGACAATGTATTCGGCTTCCTGAGCTGGCACTAGCAAAACTTCCGATGCATTATTTGGCGGCACGGCACCTGGTGTGGTCAGACCCCAGGCGTAACTGTACTTACCAGATCCACCCGTTGCTTTGGCCTGAATAAGTTGCTTGCCAGTAGCAGCATCACCACTGACCTCGGTGGTGACCTTAATTTGAGCTAATAAAGTAGTCGAGCTGATCAAGCCCATCAGAACGAGCAGAGTACGCATTGAGTGTTTCATTGTGTAACGAGTTTAGAAAAGTAAAGCTATAAAAGGGAAATTCTTCTGTTATATAATCCTTGTTATGATAACCTGCGAGAAAAGTTAATCATAATTTCAGTTCTGTTTAACAGGTAGTTTGCTTATTCAGTCTAAGGATAAATTCACGTTTGTTTACTGGTGAGCTACAGCCGCCTGACGTACGTTGAAAAAGAGCACGGCAAACGGTTGAGCCGTAGCCGTGACTTCTTTGCGGGTAATGTCGCGGTCGAAGGGGCGGTTGAGGTTATTGCCCGCCAGATCTTCTAACCGGCTGTCCACCTGCAACCGGTACCGACCTGCCTTCCAGGGTTTATCCGGTTTGAATGAGCTTCGTTTTTCTTCATCGGCAGGGTGCCATTTTCCCGAAACGGGTTGTCCCGATTCGGTGATAACGTGCAGGGTTTCGGTCAGTAAACTATAATCGAGCGGCTCGCCGAACGCTACGTCCAGCGGTTGCAGGCTTCCTAATGTCGGGGCGTGTATCATCCAGCGTGCCGGAACGGGGGAGAGGCTATCGCGCTGGCTGGTTAAAAACGATTTGGTCGTTGCCTTCGCCAGCGAAGCACCCTGCTGATCGGGCCAGCCTGCCGAAACAATTAATTGATAGTGACTGCCAACGTGCAAAGGTGCCCCCAACCGTTTGTTCGGAATCAGGTCGCGTTTGATCCGACCGGGGTCCAGCCACAGGGTAAGCATCGTTCGGTCGGCATTCCAAAGCTCCGGCTGAAGATCAAGAAATATGCCGGGCAACGTATCCGTTTTGTTTTTCAGCAGGGTCACGTATGTCTGCGATTGGCCTTCCCGCATTGGCCGGGAAAAATGCAGATAAACCTTCAGTAAATTATCCGGCAGCGAATCCTGCGAAGGGTAAATAGCCAGCACTACTGGTGTATCCCCAGCGGCTAACGTTGGAATAGCGATTTCGCCCAAACGCCGGTTTCTCAGCCATACTGCATAGCGTAATCCACGGGTGAACGGCACCAGAGGTTCAAAGATGATCTCGTCGCCCGCCAATTGGTAATTGCCCAGGATGGCGGTCTCTTTATTCGCCAGTTTTACGGCCAGCAATTGACCCGGCGAATCGGACGAAACGCCTGGCACGAGTTGTTTGGGGATGGAAAGTCCAGTTGCGCGCTTATCGTCCCACCGAATGGCGAGGCCGGTTTCCTGCGCCGGTTGACAACCGACGAGCCAACCGGAAACAAAAAAAATCAGGCTATACGAAGCGCATAACCTGATTAAGACGTTCCTGAAACGTTTATAATAACCGGTCACTGGAGGTCCAAAGATCAAGATTGCCGTTTGAGCGACGCTGTAGCATAATCATGCGTGTATCGTCCAGTTTGTCAAGCTGTACCACGTTGGTCAACGGCAACGAGACAAAATCAACACCAGCGGTCGCAAAGTTTTCGACGACGGGGGTTGTCAGTGAGCCCTGATACGCTTCTATATTTTTGTATTTCACCTTAAATACCGGGCGACTCGAATTCGCCATGATCAAAAAGGATTCATTGCCTTTCTTCAGCGTAATAATATCCAGCGGTTGGTTGCCGCTACCCATTTCGGCAACGGTCCGGCCTTTTACGTGGCTACCGGCCTTTAATTCGTCAAGTGGAAACAATACCAGCGGGGTGCAGGTGTAGCTGGCCAGCAGGTATTTTTTGCCGTTTATTTCGGTCGTTGTGAAGGTCTTGATGGGGGCCATCGTTTCGTATTTACCGTGGGCGGCATGGTAGATTTCGAGCGACGCCTGATCCTGCGTGTTGGTAAACGGAAAGGGGATACTGCGGAAAGTAGAGCCGAATTCCTGGTTCGATAACCCACTCACCATGACTTTCCCGTCGGCGTACCCCATATCGGAAATGGACGCAATGCGTAACGATTCACCGCGCCGGTCTTTGGCATCTTCGGCGGGTGCGTTGGTCAGCGCCAGGGTCGAAAACGGAATCTCTTTCAGCGGCACGGCCGACAGGTTGTTGCCTTCGATCTTGAGCAAAACCGGCGTGCCATCGCTGTGCTGTACGGCACAATACACATTCTTCGATGTTGGATTGACGGCAATATCCTGAATCGTGATGTTCTTTACCTCGGTTCCCAAAAGAGCCGCAATTTTCTGATCGATGTTTTTGATATCAACCTCACCGGCCTTTTCGACCAGAGCGGCATCTTTCGTGTCGATGGCAAAAACGGTTGCACTTTTTCCATCACCGATAAACAAGACGCCATCGGGGCCAAACGTCAGCGCATTTATTGATTTTATTCCGGGCGTGCCGGTTACCATGCCGTACTGATTACGAATGGAACGGGTCGTTGTGGCCAGCAATAAAAGTCCGGCAAAGCCAACAGCCAGAAGGAAATACGCTTTTTTCATGTTTGTAGAGGTTAGTTTTTATGAACACGCTGATTACCAACGCGAATGTAAGCATATTAGCCCGCCTGTCAAGGGTGTTGACGGCGTTTTTTGATAGTGATGCAACTGGTGTTGATGAGATGTACAACGGAGTGGTACTCCGTTGAGCCGAAGGCTAATCTTAGCTCACCAATTGGCCTATCGGCCCAACGGAGTACCACTCCGATGATCTCATACAAGCCGGTTATTTAAGGGGTGTTTTAACGTACTGAATACCACCCAGCAGATGCTTCAGGAAAACGGGGTTACTAAATAGCTCATCGGTATGCCCAAACGCCGTATAAAATATTTTCCCCTTTTCGAACTCATGATACCAGGACATGGGATGGTTGTCGCCCATTTTTCCATCTATGTACGTTTTCTCGTCCAGCTTGACCAGCACCTTTACGGGCGATTTAAATTCGGTGAAGTTATAGAACTCATCTTTTATCTTCCAGCGATCCGGAAAGCCGAACATGGATACATTGTTTTTGTCAACAACATACGCTTCCCCATCCTGCACATTCGAACTTCTTGTTCCCGTAGCACCAACATACATGCCGGGATGGTTAATGAAGTAGGCACCTACTAACTGGCCATACCAAGGCCAGTCGTGTTCCGTGTCCGAAGCGGCATGAATGCCCACAAAGCCGCCCCCTGCCTGAATGTATTTCTGAAAAGCCGCTTGCTGGCTATCATCCAACACATTGCCGGTGGTACTCAGGAAAATAATTGCTTTGTACCGCTTCAGATTCGTTTCGGTGAAGTTGGCCGCGTTCTCCGTCGTGTCGACCATAAAGCCATTTTCCTGACCCAGTTTCAACAGGGCCTGTTGTCCGGCAGGAATGGATTTGTGGCGAAAGGTGGCCGTCTTTGAGAAAACAAGAACACGTTCGGGCGACGGTTGGGCGAATGCTGCGGTCATGGATAAGACCAGACAAACGAACGGCCTGACAAGCCGTGAATCAAAACGAAATGAGTTCATGATAGTAGGTAGGTTTAATGGCTCAAAATTAGTCTGTTCAGGGTAAAATTCAGAACTATGTAATAATCAATTGATTATTACATAGTTCTGAATTTTACCGCACGGGCCGCCCCGATTGTTCATTTACTGATCACGATTACGTAAACGGTTCGTAATCTATTTCCAGAAACTCAGCTACCTGGGTTAGCCAGTACCGTTGTACAAAATGAACATGATCGGGATGGTTGGTATACTGT
>CAXVWN010000260.1:0-11838 GCA_964263725.1 Spirosoma sp. | reverse complement strand
AAATTGCCCCAAAGCGTAACACGGCTGGGAGTAGTTGTGGCAGGAGAGGTAATGGCTTGCATACTAACTGATTCGTTAATGCTGGAGTAACATCAACAATTTGTATTTTTCTCCTTTTCTCCCTGTTTTTTCGTCCTTTCTATGATTGATTATGAAAAATCTAAGAAGAGTATTAGTTGAGTCAGTAAGTGACCTGAATATTCCTGGATTCCAACAATTTGATTTGTGTTGTGTATGGGCTATTCATGGCTTCGTTACCAAACAGAGGATTACTGCCCATGTACACTTTCTTCAACTTCTTCATTGACCCCAGCACCGCCGGAAACTCCTGTAAATTGTTATTGTTCAGGTCGAGCTCTTCCAGAGCAGACAGGGAACCAAGTACAGGTGGCGTTGTATTGAACCAGTTGTAGCCCATATCCAACACCCGAAGATTTTGCAATTTCTGGAATTCATTGGGCAATTGACTAATTCGGTTGTGATGAACAAACAGTACCTGTAATCGTCGTAATTTTCCCAATGATGCCGGTAATTCGTGCAGGTCGTTATGAGCAATGGCCAGTTGTTCCAGTCGTTTCATCCGACCCAATTGGCGGGGGAGTTCAGTGAATTTATTGTAATATAAATCCAGCACTTTCACATGCTTTAATCGCCCGATGGTTTCTGGTAATTGGGTCAAACCCGCGTTGTACAGATTCAAATCGGTCAATCGGCGAAGGCGACGCAGGGTTTTAATATCCAGTTCAGTCAATTTATTATTGCCTAACCATAAACTTTCGAGACGGCGGTTTTGGCGAACAGATGCTGGAATTTGCTTCAGTTTGTTGCCTTGCAGATTCAGGGACTGCAAATGTTTGTTACTCGTAATGAACACGCTGTCGCTGGAAATGACATTGTACAGTACACTAAGCCGCTTCAGCGTCGGAATATCAGCCGTTAGTCGGGCAGGCAATGTGGTTAGGAGGTTTTTCGACAAGTCAAGTTCTTCCAGCTTCGGAAACTGATACACAATTTCCGGCACGGTTCGCAACTCTAACTGATTAAACGACAGCATCGTGACGGTATCAGGGCGGGTAGTTTTTTCGGCAGCTTCCAGGGTACTAATAATACCCGGCCCCCGCCGGACGGTGCGTTTCTGCGCAACTGATCCCAGTTGCATGAAATTTTGCCAACGGAATCCATTTTGTGTTTGTAGTGGAAACCGATTCTGTCCATACCACTCAGCAACCAGTTGCAAAAGCTGCACTTCCTGAGCATCGGTTAAGTCTCTACCCGAGAATTCACAAAATACCCGGTCATACGTGCCGTCGGGTTTGATAAACTCGGTAGTTTGTAGCATCAAGCCTGGCAATGGCAATCGGCTTTTGTTCTTTTCGACGTACTGAAAAAAACGTTGGTAAACTGCGCTCAACGAATCGGTAAAGAGCTTGCCTTGTCGAGCAAAAATGCCCTTTTCACCGGGTTTTCGAGCTAAGGCTGGCGAATAACTCTTTTCCAGAGCGGCCATCGATAGGCCCAGGCGAGTTGTATCACGAAGCAAAACGATCCGGTCCTGCGCCATAACTGGTATCGTAATCAACCCAAATAACAAGAACAGGAATCCCTTTTTCATGGACAAACGTGTTTTTTAGGTAAATAACGATGTTTATAGTTAAGATGCATAAAAAAAGACAGGATTAACAGAAAAATCAACCTGTCAATCCTGTCAAAAATTAATTCTTCTTACCGCCCCCTACCGACGAAGCCGGTTGTTTGTCAGCAGCTTTCTTGGCCGCTTTGGCATAATCACCAGCCCGAATGATTGAAATTTTGGCTGGATCGATGTGCTTCTTCATGGCTGCATTCACCTGTTCCGGCGTTAGGCTTTCCATTTTCTTTTCGAAATCGGCGTCCCAGTTCATTGTCCGGTTCAGGTACAGATAGTTATTAAGTGTACTCGCCAAGCCGGGGTCCTGCGCCCGCGACACCATCCGCGATTGCAGCAGTCCTGAGCGGGCCGCTTTAATTTCATCGGCGGTAAAGCCCTCTTTTACAACTTTTTCCATTTCATCGCGAAACGATTTTTCCAGTCGATCAGCGTTTTCAGGATTGTAAAAAGCGTAGGTCATAAACATACCCGTTTTGTCGAGCGGATTGGCCGATAATTGTGAACCAACGGTATAACTGATACCTTCCTTCTGACGAATCCGGGTTGCCAGGCGTGAGTTCAGGAAGCCACCGCCGAGCATATAATTTCCTAATACCAAGGCCGGATAATCGGGATCATCGTCGCGCAGGGGTATGTTTACAGCCGCCACCATCACCGCGTTCGCTTTGTCGGGAGCCTCAATGGATTGGTCCGTAGGCTTGATGTCGTTGTAAACTGACACTAACCGGCTAAACGTCTTTTTCGCTTTCCAGGTACTAAATTCGTCCGTTACCACTTTCCGAACGGGGGCTTCATCGAAGTCACCAACGATTGACATGGTTGCGTTTTGAGCACCATAAAAATCTTTGTGAAACTGCTTCAAATCGTCGAGCTTAAGCGCTTTCACATCAGCCACGTCTTCATCAGGCGTTGATACGTAGCGGACGTCTTCTTTCGGATACGGATTCATTTGTCGTTGGAACGCGGTGAACGCTAACGATTGTGGTTCAGATCGTTGTGATTCAATTTGCGCCAGTTGCTCCTGCTTTAGTTTTTCAAATTCATTGGCATCAAAAGCCGGATGCTTCAGTTCATCGCCAACAATTCGCAGCACAGCGGGTAGGTTTTCTTTCGTGGTTTTGATGATCACATTCACCTGATTACCACTACCAAATACGTTTACCTGCGCTTTTAGCTTGTCGAACTCGTCTTTAATCTGCTGACGACTGCGGGTCGTTGTGCCTCTGTCGAGCATCGAAGCCGTAAAGACCGAAATGGCACTTTTATTCATCAGGCTTTTCTGATCGCCATACCGAATCGTCAGGCGGGCGTTTACTTCGTTGCCGCGTGTGGACTTGGGCAATAGCGCCAATTCAATGTTATTGGGCTGTTCAATCCGCCGGGTACGTCCATCAATATTGGCCGGTGATGGATCGAAGGCTTCGCCACTGGCAATCGCTTCCCGACCCTTATATGTTTTTACCAATGCTTCAACATCGGGCGCGTCGGGAACATCGACACGATCAGGCGTTTGCTCGGGAATGAACATGCCAACGGTACGGTTCGACGGTTTGAAGTAATATTTGGCGACGCGCTGCACATCGGCAGGCGTTACTTTTTCGAGCGCATCCCGATATAAGAAACCAATGCGCCAGTCGCCGGTGGCGATATACTCGCTCAAGGTGCGGCCCAGGCGTTCAACGTCCTTAAAGCTAATCTCAACATCTTTCAACAGCTTCGCTTTACCCCGGTCAACTTCATCTTTCGTTGGCGCTTTTATCGACACCGAATCCAGCGTACCGAGCAACGTAGCTTTGGCCTCTTCGATGGATTTATCTTTCAATAATTCGGCGGCAAAATAAACGTAACCAGGATCTTTGGTCATGAACGAGTACCCATATTCCTGCGAGGCTTTCTTGGTCTCAATCAGGGATTTGTATAGTCGGCCACTTGGCTCGTCGGTCAGGAGATCGGTTAAGATATCCATCGCCGGATAATCGGGGTGTGAACTTGGCATGATATGGTACAGTGCCGAAACCACTTTCGTGTCGCCCACGCGCCGAAGCACTACATCACGTTCGCCATCCTGAATGGGTTCAATGCTGTATGTAGGCTGGAGTACGCGCGTTGGCCGGGGAATGGCCCCGAAATATTCGTTGACGAGTTGCAATGTCTTCGCCATATCAATCTTACCGGCTACAACCAGTACCGCATTATCGGGCTGGTAGTATTTTTTGTAAAAAGCCTGTAAGTTTTCGATGGGGACTTTTTCCAAATCGGAGCGATTACCAATGGTTGACTTACCATAATTGTGCCACAGGAAGGCCGACGAGACAACGCGCTCATTCAGGACATTTTGTGGGGAGTTTTCGCGGATTTCGAACTCGTTTCGAACCACCGAAAATTCGCTTTCGAGATCACTTTTCTTGATAAACGAATTGACCATCCGATCGGACTCGAGATCGAGTGCCCACTTTAAATTTTCATCGGTTGACCCAAAGGTTTCAAAGTAATTGGTGCGGTCGAGCCAGGTCGAACCATTCGGTCGGGCACCGTGTGTGGTCAATTCCTGAGGAATATTGGTGTGCTTGGTCGAACCCTTAAAAACCATGTGTTCCAGTAAGTGGGCCATCCCTGTTTCGCCCAACCCCTCGTGGCGGGAGCCAACCAGGTACGTAATGTTAACCGTAACCGTAGGTTTCGACGCATCTGGAAAGAGCAGGACTTTAAGGCCATTTTTGAGATTATACTCAGTAATGCCTTCAACAGATGCGCCTTTCGTGATGCCTTCAGGAAGAGCAACAGCCGCTGTCTTATCCTGGGCAGACGAGAAGGTTAGGCTGCCAACCAGTATAGCCGTGGCCAGCGTACCCGCTCGTGTAATAGTGTTACGCATAAAAATAAGATTAGTGGGGTAGTATAAAAACTAATCGTATAGTTACGAATAAAGGAATAGACAATCAATGGGTTTTATAGTGACTTAACAAAAATTAGGATGAGCGGTAAAATCTGCTGGCGCTGTCCTTCAATCCATTGTCGGAAGAGCGGGACCTTTTCTGCACTAATAACGCTTCTCTGTCATGGATCATACTTATCGGGTAAACAGTGTAGGGTCCCTAAGATTCTTCCAAAAACTCACCATGTATTGGCCATTATTGGCCATAACTGCTTTGCTCTTAGCCCGTAATCCCAGCCAATCCAGCGACATGGAGCAGATCCAGGCAGACAGTGGCAGTCGCATTTTTGGGGCGCTAACCCCGCCCGGTGATTGATTCATCCAGAGCTTGTGAGGAATTTGAGCCCTAAAAATTAGTCCAATATCGTTTGATTCGATAACTGAAACTCCCTCTTCAGACACTTCCAGGGTACGTTCGTCCTTGACTGCCAGATGGATATTTCCAGGCCGCCATCCATTTTCGCCTTTCGTTAACACTTCATTTATTGGATCATTCTATTAGAGGACTTAGCGTAATGCTTGAGATGTTATCGTCTATGGAAATAGGGTAGCCTTTATATCTCATCACATCCCCAGGAGAAACAGGCTTGATCAGTTGGTCATTTTCATCCTGTAGTAATTCATTGTAATACGTGGTAGTGACTTTAAATTGAAGCTTAAGGCCAGCGGGGAGGGGCATTTTTAATTGACGCGGCAGAGTCTCCAGCATCATGTCAAACGAAAATGGTATGGAGTATTTTCTCTGCATAGGAAGGGTTGGTTAATACAAGACAAATTCACTTGTTCAATGAACAAAGTTTCCCGTGAACGGATGCTACTGATGTAATTTGACAATAGCAAACTAATTGAGTGGCGACTGAAAAGACTACGCAACAAGGCACCATGACAACAATAAATTCGCAATCTGGTCAGTAGGCTACAAAAACAGTAACCATTTTTCTACTTAAGGGCTATTTTATTTGGTTATTTGGCAAAAGGTTATATTTGACGGTAGAACCCATAGGTTGCACTCGGATGATAACTGCTGACAAGCTACTAGTAAAGGAATATTTTAGCTTGATAAATAAGTAATCACAAAAAAAATAGACTCTGGTTACCAAAACAACCCCATGAAAAAGGCTCAACAGCTACTTCTCTCTCTAATCGTATCCTTATTAATGGTTCCGGCATTTTCACAATCAACGTTACCGGTTGCTTCATCTGGCAACACGATGTACGGCAGCAACGCCAATATTGGAAAATACGCCGACATCCGTGGCATCAGGCTGTATTATGAAGTCTATGGCACGGGTAAACCGCTACTCCTGATTCATGGTAACGGCGGCTCGATCAAGGACTTCAAAAACCAGATTCCCTATTTCGCCAAAAACTACCAGGTGATTGTTGCCGATAGCCGGGCGCAGGGAAAGTCAACGGATACCAGCGACTCGCTTACGTATGAGATGATGGCTGATGACCTAAACGTGCTGCTGACTAAACTTAAGATGGACTCGTGCTATGTCATTGGCTGGAGCGACGGTGGCATCAATGGATTGTTACTGGCGATGCGGCATCCCGAAAAGGTGAAAAAACTGGCTATTACGGGTGCTAACATATGGCCCGATACAACGGCTGTCGAACCCTCCCTTTTCCAGTGGATTGTGTCCACCAATGACAGTCTGGCTAAAGTACCCCAAATACCGGCTGTAAAAGCACAGAAGAAACTCCTGAATCTGATGGCTCTCCATCCACATATCTCAACGGCAGATTTGAAAAAAGTAAAGTGCCCTACGCTGGTGATTGGTGGCGACAATGATGTTATTTTGCCGAAACACACGATGGTCATTGCTCAATCAATTCCGCAATCGTATCTGTGGATTTTACCCAACTCCGGGCATTCGACGCTCATCGTTTACAAGGATGTATTCAATCAGGTGGTTGGGGATTTTTTCAAAACACCTTACCGAAAAACCAAAGGCATGTCACAGCTCGAATAAGCGTGTTTTGTCATCCCGCCGATCCGTCGGTGCGGCAGGAGGAATAACAGAAAAGGAGCAGCCTCATCACGCAATGCACTGAATTTATTCGCTTTTAATTAACAAAAATATGCGACTAATTGTCTATATATCAATAATTTGCCTTTTTGTTTCTTGCCAGCAAAAACATTCATCGACGGTTGTTTCAGTCGCAGATTATTTTACCTATGGTGATTCACTTGAATCGGGAGGTGTAAAATTGATTCCGATTAAAACGCCTGTGGGGGAGTTCAAGGTTTGGACAAAACGGTTTGGTAATAATCCAAAAATTAAAGTTTTGTTGCTGCATGGCGGGCCTGCCATGACGCATGAATATATGGAGTGTTTCGAAACATTTTTTGGGCGGGAAGGCTTCGAGTTTTATGAATATGATCAATTAGGTTCGTACTACAGCGATCAGCCCAAAGACAACAGTCTCTGGACAACCGAACGGTTTGTGGAAGAAGTCGAACAGGTTCGCCAGGCTATCGGGGCCGACAGTACAAATTTCTATGTGCTTGGCAATTCCTGGGGTGGCATTCTAGCTATGGAGTATGCACTGAAATACCAAAAGCACCTCAAAGGGCTGCTGGTTGCCAACATGGTAGCCAGTGCTCCTGAATATGGAAAGTACGCTGATGAGGTGCTCGCCAAACAAATGAAACCCGAAGTGCTTGCTGAAGTTAGAGCTATAGAAGCGAAGAAGGATTTTACAAATCCGCGTTATATGGAATTGCTCATCCCCAATTTCTATCATGAACACTTGTGCCGGTTGACCGAATGGCCCGATGGCCTTAACCGGTCTATGAAACATGCGAACGGCGAAGTTTATACACTGATGCAGGGGCCGAGTGAGTTTGGTATTAGCGGTCGACTGGCTAAGTGGGATATCAAAAATCGGTTAAACGAAATAACCGTGCCGACCTTAATGATTGGTGCCAGGCATGATACCATGGATCCCAAAGCTATGGAAGAGCAAGGCAAACTGGTAAAGAAAGGGCGCTATCTCTATTGCCCCAACGGAAGCCATTTAGCCATGTGGGATGATCAGAAGGTCTTTATGAACGGGGTTGTCAAATTTATTCACGATGTTGATTCCGGAAGTTTTTGAACTGACAACACGCATTAACCAAAAAATCGCTTTACCTCTTTTTGACTTCCCATGAAAAATACACTACTCGTCTGCCTTCTTTTCGCTTCCTCTGCCGCTATTGCTCAGACATCAACGAACAACCTGAAAATCAATCAGCAACGGATTCAGAATCGGCTTTTAGCGTTATCTAAAATTGGAGAATTACCAAATGGGGGGATCGGACGGGTAAGCTATAGCAAAGCCGATCAGGAAGGCCGCGCTTACTTTATCGAGCTGATGAAAAAAGCCAGGCTTGACGTCACAATCGACTTCGCGGGCAATATAATTGGCCGACGAAAGGGAAAAAATTCGGCCTTGAAACCCATCGCCTTTGGTTCTCACATCGACAGCGTCCCGAATGGCGGAAATTATGATGGCCCCGTCGGTTCGATTAGCGGGCTGGAACTAATTGAGACCCTCAATGAAAACAATATTATTACTGAGCACCCTCTGGAGTTGATCATTTTTGCCAATGAAGAAGGGGGTACCGTTGGCAGCGGGGCCATGATTGGTAAAATCACGCCTGACGCGCTGAAGTCGGTCACCCAAAGCGGTCTGACGATTGCCGACGGCATCCGGGCCATTGGTGGAAACCCGGATAGTTTGGGTAAAGTGGTCAGAAAAAAAGGTGATTTGACTGCTTTCATCGAACTGCATATCGAACAGGGCGGCATTTTAATGACCGAAAACCAGCAGATCGGCGTGGTCGAAGGGATTGTTGGAATTGAACACTGGGATGCAACGGTTGAAGGGGTTCCCAACCATGCTGGCACTACCCCGATGGCTATGCGACGCGACGCATTGTTGGCTGCCGCTAAACTCATTATTGCCCTGAATGAGGTGATTACCAGTCACGAAGGCAAACAGGTCGGTACCGTTGGCAAGATGGCGGTTGAGCCCGGCGCCTACAATGTTATTCCGGGTAAGGTGGTTCTGGGCGTAGAAATTCGGGATCTATCTTATGATAAAATCTGGAGTCTGTTTCACGAAGTGGAAGACAAAGCCAGGGGAATTGCCAAAGCCTCCGAAACGACCATCACATTCAAGAAGTCCTCTGTTGGGGTAACACCGGCCCTTACGGCCAAACCGATTCAGGATAAAATCATCAGTTCGGCCAAAGCGCTGGGCTTTTCGTACCGGTACATGCAAAGCGGGGCCGGGCATGATTCACAGGAAATGGCGCAAATCACACCGGTAGGCATGATTTTTATCCCCAGCGTGGGCGGCATCAGTCATTCGCCCAAAGAATTTTCTAAAGGGGTTGATATTGGCAATGGTGCCAATGTATTGCTACAAACGATGTTATCCATTGACCGTAACTGATAAGCGTCTTTAAGCGGTACGGAAAATTCCTATTCTGGGTGTTCTTGCGGGCGAAACCAGACTCGCGATGGACCTATGTCCATTGTGCTCTGCTAGTATGTCTACAAGACGGCCGTAAAGAGCAATAATGGCTTAGTTGTTTGTGAAAAAACACCTCTCATGCAATAATAGACTACGTTTTTGACACAATAGCAGAAGTCTTTTTAGATACAACGCCGGAAACTTCAACTCGCACAGCTGCTATGAAGGACGCCTACTCACGAAACGCTTTCCGCTTCTATCTACATAAACTCAAACCCATTCTCTACGGATTTGCTTTACCCATAGCAACGCAATTGAATAAGGAAACTACCTGTAAAACAAAAAGGGAATGATGTTTAACTTTACCCGCAAGTTGTTACAACGTTGATTGTACAACAGTTTGGACGACCTATTAGCCTGTGTTGTTTAGGCGGCACTCCCCAAGCATTTTACAAAAATCCCATTCATGCTCAACTCAGATCTTTATTTTGAAACTATAGATATCACCACGGCACCCCAGACTACCTTACTTGCTATTGCCCGACATGATCAGAGTCTGCACGCAGAGCGCCTACCCGAAGACCCACCCTTAAATCAAGAAGCTCAACTAGCCACATTGCGGTATAAAAAAAGCAACTTCGAGAGACGTTATTTCTTGTTGTGGCACCAAGATCTAGTAGTGGCAAGCGCTGCCATGGAGATGCCACTGGAACAGAATACGAATTGGGCTTCCGTTTATCTAAGTGTGCTCCCTATTTATCGTCGTCGTTATTTAGGTAAGGAACTGATTGCTCAAATTACCGCCTACGCTCAACAGAAGGGCTATGATCAGCTGATTACAAACGCCAGCAGCCGTTTACCGGCAGGGGAAGCGGTGTTACGCCATATTGGCGCACAACGTACGAAGCAACAGCAATTCATTCAACTCGACTTAAGCCAACTGGAGCCCACCCTGCTTGTGCGCTGGATGGAGGAAGGTCAGCCTATAGACTATTTCTTATGGCCGCATCAGGGCGCTTATCCCATAAATCGGTTGGGGGAGATCGCCTATCTGCGTGACCTCATCAATATAGCTCCCAACGATAAGCCCGATGTCCATACCTGGCAAACGACACCAGCGTCATTGCAGGAGGAGGACGAGCTCATGAGTACCAGCGGAAAGCAGCGCTTAACGACCTTCGTTGCGCACAGATCGAGTGGGCAGCTAGTCGGGTTAAGCGAGTTGTATTGGGATCCCAAACGAGCGAGCTTGTTATTTCAGCAGGCTACGGCAGTGCACGCTGAGCATCGTCGTCATTCGTTAGGCCGTTGGATGAAGGCCGCAAACCTACATACCTTCTTGACGGTGAATCGGCAGGCTCGCTACGTACGGGCGGGGAACACGCCTGATAATATAGGTATGCAACGCATTAACCAGGCATTGGGCTTTACGCCCTGGACGATCCATACCGACTGGCAGGTTGGTTGTAAGGCTCTGCAAGCTTATTTGAGAGGAAACGATGAGTAGTAATGCCCCTTAAGTTGGGGACGGTCTCGCTGAGTTTAACATATAACTTGCCCATAAATAATTTAATTTATTTAGGTTGCTAGACATTCATTATCATTTATCCAGACCCGTAGCCGTACGATTTTCACAGAGACCCTATGTCGACGTATTAAGGGATGGGTAAGTACGCGTAAGGGTTCCAAAGCGAAAGAACCAATAACTACAAAAGCTGCTCAAGGCGGTCAATAAATGCCATATCGCATGACCCTGAATAAAAGAATGGGGATCACACCCCACTTTTTGCACATCCAGCGTACGTATTTTTATGGCGATCAGGACCAATACAAAGCTGATCAGGATTAAGACAAGCGAACGATCTTTTCTGAATTGAACGTAATTGATAACCATCAACGCGTTTAACAAAAGTATCAAAATCGGTACTAATCGGGAGCTTGATATCAGGAGGGCCAGCTTTAAAAACAAGACAATAATGGCCACTAACGTCAGCACCCAAAGGATTTTTTGAGTGGTAGAGAAGGTGACTTTATGGATAATATGATAAAGGGCAATGCCCACCAACGTCAGCATAATGGCGTAGGTAGCATTCATATCCACTCGCTGGCCTACGTAGGTTAGAGAAGCATGAAAAAACGCGCTTCCAACACTCAGATACACAAAACTGATTCCCATTAAAGCCGAAAGCAGGGGGAATTTTTCTAACCGATTTAAACCCAGTCTCTCCTGATTTTTATAATCCTGCCCGGCAATCAGCAAAATCAGGCTACCCCAAAAGAAGTAGGCTAAGTTGGAATAGGTGTTGATAGGTTGATGAAAGAACCGATCTACATGATTAAACTCGCAATACTCAACGGTTAAAGCCGATTGACTTATTTTCATTCCCACCCAAACCGTTCCGTTGAAACAGGCATCTAAACCGATCCAAACCAATAGCATTCCTAATGTGCTGTAGGTTGCTCGAAGTAGTAGTTTATAAAAAACCTGTTTGGACATAAGCGGATGGGTCAAACGGCTAGACGGATTCGTCTAGTCTGGCTTCTGTCCAAGTCAGATTTCCGGGTTTTCTACTTTCTGGTTAATCGAGTGGCTTGATTGGGATATGGGCGTTATCAGACTGGCTTATAGATTTGTGTTGTGGTTGAATTCAAAATTTTAGAAAAGCCGATAAAGGCGTATTTGGTGAAACGGTTTAGGGTTAGTAAAGTCTAGTCTAGTTCGATTTGTCGGCCCACCCCTAAATCCGCTGAAGGGGACTTTGTCTAAGTACGAGTAAAGTCCCCT
>CAXVWN010000259.1:0-7143 GCA_964263725.1 Spirosoma sp. | reverse complement strand
GCTAAAATCTCGCGACAGAGTTTTGCCTACATTCAAGAGGTCAATCCATCGAAATTACTGACCAATCTGACTTCGGATATCGACTCGGTCAAAATGTTCGTTTCGCAGGCGATTGTCTCCATTGTCTCCTCACTTTGCATCATCATTGGAGCCAGTGTTTTGCTGATTAATATTAACTGGAAACTGGCGCTGTCTGTACTGACTATCGTACCTGTTATTGGCATCACGTTTTACTTGGTACTGCAAAAAGTACGCGTGTTATTCATGCGCAGTCGGGAGGTAGTTGACTGGCTCAATAAAGTCATTAACGAAAGTATTCTCGGCTCGGCCCTGATTCGGGTCATTAACTCGCAACAGATAGAATACAACAAATTTCTGGCTGCAAATACCGACGCCAAAGATTTAGGACTGGCCATTTTGCGCTTGTTTGCAGCTCTGATTCCGGTTATCAGCTTCACGGCTAATATGGCGGGTTTGACCATTCTGGTTCTTGGCGGGCACTTTGTTATCACCGGCAGCATGTCGCTGGGCGATTTTGCCGCCTTTAATAGTTACCTCGCCTTACTGATTTTTCCGATAATTGTTATTGGGTTTATGAGTAACGTTATTGCTCAGGCATCGGCCTCCTACGACCGTGTTAATGCCGTATTGCAGGCACCCGAAACCGTCAGAACCGGAACATTAGATGTTACGCTTAAAGGCGACGTTGAACTCAAAAATGTATCAGTATATTACGGTGATAAACCAGCGCTGAAAGATGTCTCTTTTTCGGTAAAAGCCGGTACCCGAACTGCTATTGTGGGGCCAACCGCAGCCGGAAAAAGCCAGCTCCTGTTTTTGTTGACCGGATTGATAAAACCCACTTCGGGAATAGTAGAATATGATGGTCGGTCCATTGATGACTACGATGAAGAAGCATTTCATCAGCAAGTTGGGTTTGTATTTCAGGACAGTATCATGTTCAACCTGAGCCTCCGCGAAAATATTGCGTTTAGTGAGACTGTAACTGATGAATCGCTGGAGAAAGCCATCGACACAGCCGAGTTGCACGACTTTATCGGATCGCTTCCGGATAAACTTCAGACTATCGTTTCAGAACGGGGAGCCAGTTTGTCGGGCGGGCAAAAACAGCGAATTATGCTGGCCCGTGCATTGACACTCAACCCTAAAGTGTTACTGCTGGATGATTTTACCGCGCGAGTCGATACCAACACGGAGCAGAAGATTTTGGCCAGCGTCCAACAGAACTATCCCGGTTTAACGCTTCTTTCCGTAACGCAGAAAATTGCTCCGGTTGAAAAATACGAGCAGATTATCCTGCTAATGGAAGGCGAAATCGTTGCCAAAGGCACCCACCCCGAACTGATGGCCACCAGCCCCGAATACGTTCAGATTTATCAATCGCAACGAAGCACCAGCCTGTATGAACTACGATCTTAATCAGGCTACCGGGCAGAAAGAAGAAAAAAACGCTATCTACAAAGCCCTTCGAAAACTGCTGGCCCTTATTGACGATGAACAACAAAGCTTGATTCTGGCGTTTATTGCTATCCTGGTTAATTCGGGGTTGACCCTGATCGGACCCATGATTATTGGCCGTACCATCGACAAATATGTCCAAACAAAACAGTTCGATGGCGTTCTACGGAATGCCGGTATTCTGTTGGGATTGTATGCGGTTGCGTTCGTGACCAACTATGTGCAAACACGCCTGATGGGTGGGGTAGGACAGCGCACGCTGTTCAAATTGCGCAATGCCGTGTTCAATAAATTGCAGGAGCTACCCGTTGCGTTCTTCAACCAGAACAAAGCGGGCGATCTAATTTCGCGGGTCAACAACGATACTGATAAACTGAATCAGTTCTTTTCGCAGTCGCTGATGCAATTTGTCGGCAGCATTTTTATCATGACTGGAGCAGGTCTGTTTCTTCTTTTTATCGACTTGCCACTCGGCGCAGCCGCTCTTTCACCGGCCATCCTGATGTGGATTTTTACGCAGGCAACGTCGGCTTGGGTGAAACGAAAGAATGCCGTTAACTTGAAAAGTGTTGGTAACCTAAGTGCCGAAATTCAGGAGAACCTGAATAATTTCAAGGTGATCATTGCCTTCAACCGGCGCGACTATTTCCGCAAACGTTTAGACGAAGCGAATCAGCAAAACTACCAGACATCCATTGGAGCCGGTTTAGCCAACAACATTTTTACGCCCGTTATTGGCATGGCGGCCAACTTCGGCCAGCTAATTGTGCTGACGTTCGGTATTTACCTGATTTCAACCGGTCATTTTACTATTGGTCTGCTGATTAGCTTTCTATCGTACGTGAACAATTTCTATAATCCACTTCGTCAGTTAGCTGCTTTGTGGACAAATTTTCAGGTGGCATTAGCTGGCTGGGACCGTATCTCGCATCTGTTAGCTATGCAAACAAATCTGCAGACCGTTGAAAATCCGCTGACGTTGCCTACATCTTCGCTTCTGTCGTTTCAAAACGTGTCCTTTAGCTATCCGAATGGTCATGAAGTGCTGCACAACATCAATTTTAATCTGGAGCGGGGTAAGACGTATGCACTGGTAGGCCCGACAGGGGGCGGCAAAACCACCACAGCTTCGTTGATAGCCCGTTTGTACGACCCAACAAGCGGAACTGTGTTGCTCGATGGCAAAGATATACGTACTTACAGTGCGCAAGAACGTACTCAGAAAATCGGCTTCATTTTGCAGGAGCCCTTCCTGTTTACAGGCACTGTACGGGAGAATATTCTCTATGGCAATGAAGCGTATCAACTTCATTCCAATGAGCAACTGGCGGAGGTTATCCGAAATGCCAATCTGGAAGGTTTGCTGGAGCGATTTGACAATGGATTAGATACTAAAGTGCAGGCGGGTGGTGATTTGATCAGTCTTGGTCAGAAACAACTCATTGCGTTTATGCGGGCCGTGTTGCGCAATCCTGACCTACTCATTCTGGACGAAGCCACCGCTAATATTGATACTGTTACGGAACAACTTCTGGAAGAAATATTACAAAATCTGCCCGAAACGACCACGCGTATTATTATTGCCCATCGGCTGAACACCATCGAAAGTGCCGATGAAATATTTTTTATCAACTCAGGAGAAGTTACCCGCGCCGGTTCGCTCAACGACGCTGTTGATATGTTGCTGCATGGAAAGCGTATAAGTTAATTGATAGTGAAGAATTATTTTTTTGACAGGATTAAGAGGATAAAACAGGATTTTCTTTAATACTCAATTCTGCTTTATCCTCTTAATCCTGTCAAAAGAAAACCGTTAGACCACAACCTCCCTGTTAACAGTTTCCTGAACTTCACGCTGTTTTTTCTCTTCCGCAATTTTTATGGGACTACCGAAGATATAAAACATCTTTTTGCGAAATCCCTTTGCTTTTCTAGCGTCGTTGACCATATCGGCTAGTTCATGAAAATTGATGAAAAATGGATTTGCCTTATTCGGGATATTGATTGTAATGCCATAAATAACAGGTTCATCTTCAGGTTCAAACGTGCCAAACAGGCGATCCCAGAAAATAAAAGTAGCGCCAAAATTTTTATCAATGTATTGCTCCTGTGAACCGTGATGCACCCGATGATTGGAAGGTGTTGCGAAAATGTACTCGACCCAGGCGGGCATTCGTCGAATGTACTCGGTATGTACCCAAAACTGAAATAAAACCGCAATCTGGTTGGTCACAAAGAAAATTATCGGATGAAATCCCATAAAGGCAACAGGCAGAAAGAAGACAATTTTTATGTGCTGTATCCAGCTTAGTCGATACGAAACCGTTAGGTTGTAATATTCTCCGGAGTGATGTACGATATGAGTAGCCCACCAAAAGCGTTGTTCATGCGAAACCCGGTGAGCCCAGTAACTGAAAAAATCGTAAATTATATAACAGGGAAGTAGCGTCCACCACCGCAATTCCATTCGCCAGGGAATCAGATTATAAATCCAGATACATAGGTAAAGTAGCCCCAACTTGAGAGCCGCCGTTACAACCAGATTCCCCAAACCAACCAAAATAGAACCTATTGTCTCTTTTTTCTCGTAAAATTCTTTCTCCTGATAATACGTAACCGCCATCTCGATAACGGTGAAAAACAGCATAATCGGGACAGCCCATAAAATTATATTTGGTATGTTTTTCTCAATAGTATGTACACTGTCAAACGGAATTTTATCAGCACCAAATAAGGAAAAAGGCATAATCGTAAGTAGTCAAGTTACAAATACATCTCATTACTCGCATCAACTAAATTTGTTGAATTGAGTTTTCGGACGACCCTCATTGCTTAGATTAATGTAAAACTACATGAATAAAGTACTGAGAACCGATCAAAATTGGTTGTTTTTTGAGTAAACGGCCCTCGATTAGAACCCACTGGCAAATCAGGCCAATGCGTTATCTTTGTCTAATCAACCTGATATATATGAATAAATATTTCCTTATTATAGCTGTTTGCTGTTCAACGCTTTCCTTTAATGCCTGTCGTAGCCGTCAGCAGGCTAATTCGCAATCAACTGATTCGACACAAACCGCCGAATCAACTACTGAACCAATAACCGATGTTGCTATTACCGGGCATTTAGTCGAACTCGGTCTGACCCCAAACAGCGATTGGCGTGGGATCAATGTTGGCGATGAGTTTGCCAACGTAAAAGGTGTTGAAAAAGGGGAATCATTCGAGAGTGACGCTGATCATATTGGCTATACGATTGAGCTGAAAAACCTTGAATCGGCGGACATTCTCTATTACCAAACAGCCAAAAAAGTATCAGCCATTGATGTTGATTTGTTTCTCAACAACCGTCAGTCAGTCATTACTTATCAGAAAGAATTGGAAGGCTATTTTTCGGCTCGTTATGGTGCTCCCAAGCCCGGCGATGGCGGTACTGTTTGGGATGGTCAAAAAGGCAAGACCGTGCTGTTGAAAGATGTATCGAAAGGGAAAGATTTCGGTTTGAAGATCAAGATTGGTCCATCAAATGGTGCAACGACCGCTTCGGCAAAATAGAGAGTTTGTCATTCCGAGGAACGAGGGATCTTCGGGATTTTGCTAATTTTCTATCCTCCTGAAGATTCCTCGTTCCTCGGAATGACAAACTCTCTATCTTATGCCTTGATTTATAAAAGTTTGAAATGGCTTTGGAATTTCAATCTGACGTTAAGATCTGAATGCCTACAATTTAATAAGCAACGTGTAAAAAAAGCAAAAGCCCCGACTTTTTTGGCCGGGGCTTTTGCGTAAAGCAATACCAAACTAGACTTGGTGCATCCAGCCAAATGTATCCTCAATCTTACCCGTGCGCAAGTCGCTGAGGTAGTTTCTAACCCGGACAGCAACGGAATCTTCCGGCGCAAATTCTGGTAGCATATAATCTTTACCGTTATAGCCGATGAGCGAATAGGGCGATGAACCCACCGCTGTTCCAGCCCCGAAAGCTTCGGTCAGCCGTCCTGTTTCGATACCGCTGATCACTTCATCAATGGAAACCAACCGTTCTTCGACTTCCATTCCCCAACTCCGGGCAATTTTCAAAATCGAATCGCGGGTAACGCCTTTCAGAATCGAATCAGATGTGGCCGGGGTCACTACTTTACCATCAATAATGAATATGATGTTCATCGTGCCCGATTCTTCAATGTATTTATGCTCACGGGCATCGGTCCAGATAAGCTGGTCGTAGCCTTGTTGCTGCGCCATCAGTGTTGGATAGAGCGAACCGCCATAGTTACCAGCGCATTTGGCATAGCCTACACCACCCGGTGCCGAGCGAATGTATTCGGTTTCGACCTTGAGTTTTGGTGGATTGGAGTAATAAGCACCTACTGGACAGGTGAAAATGCAGAAACGGTACGTTTTCGATGGGGCGACACCCAAAAATGTATCCGTTCCAAACATATAAGGACGGACATAAAGTGAACTTTCGGGAGCACTAGGTACCCAATCGGCATCCACGCGCAATAGTGCTTCTAACCCGCCCATGAATACGTCTTCGGGCAGGGTTGCCATACACATTCGCTTCGCCGACTCGTTCATACGCTCGAAGTTGGCGAGCGGACGAAACATCGAAACTTCGCCAGCCTCATTTTTGAATGCCTTCATGCCTTCAAAAATAGACTGACCATAATGTAGCGACGACAGAGCAGGGCTTAGGGTGAAGTTGTCGAACGGCACAATCATCTGATTTTGCCATTCACCATCAACGAAATCGGCCACAAACATGTGATCCGAAAAATGTTTTCCGAAAGGTAGATGGTCAAAATCTACCTCCTGAATGCGGGAGTGTTCCGCTTTCCGCAATTCAATTTGTAATACGTCCGTCGTCATAACAGCTTGTGGTTAATCTGTTAGCCCGTTGATTGACAGGCTTCGGCAAAGCTAAAAAAATAGATTGAGTAAATTTAGTTGTCAAGACAACTTTTTTTGAGAATAGCCAATCAGACCCTGGGTTTCCAGATTACCTCTTCTGCATTCAATTCCTGTGCCATTTTCCGACTTAGCACAAATAGATAATCTGATAGGCGATTAAGGTATTGTAATACCAGTTCATCCAGAGGTGCCGAATCGTTCAGGGTTATGACTAGTCGCTCGGCCCGGCGACACACGGTCCTGGCCAAATGACAGAATGATACCGATTCATGACCGCCTGGCAAAACGAATGCCCGCAATTCTGGCAGTTCGGCATCCATCGTGTCCATTGCCTCTTCGAGCAAAAGAATGTCGCCTGAAGTAATCGCAGGCATTACTCGTTTTGGCGCTTTTTCTGGATCGGTTGCTAATTCGGACCCAACGGTAAAGAGCCGGTCTTGAATTTCTTTCAATAAATTCCGGCGATCCCTATTAACGGGCTGATCCCGCACCAGACCAATCCACGAATTGAGTTCATCTACTGTTCCGTAAGTCTCAATTCGTAAATCGGCCTTGCTCACCCGACGGCCACCAATTAAGGCAGTTTGGCCTTTATCACCCGTTTTTGTGTAAATCTTCATGTTATACATAAACCAAAATGCTTAACAAATGGCTAAGCTAACGGATTTACCCCATTCGAGCCTTACCTTTGCGGCCTGATTTGAAAAGCTAAAACTATAGCTGGTAAATCGTCTTGAGTTGAGAGGTTTA
>CAXVWN010000258.1:0-7105 GCA_964263725.1 Spirosoma sp. | reverse complement strand
AATTTTTTTCTGTCCAACATCGCCCGCCCAAAGGCGACCCTGTTCGTCGAAGCTGACCCGCCACGGATTGCGCAGGCCGTACGCAAAAATCTCTTCGCGATAACCGTTGGTGTTGCCTCTAAACGGATTGTCGGCTGGGATTCCGTACTGCCCTTTGGCCGTGCTGTTCACATCCACGCGTAAGATTTTCCCCAACCAGCTACTGCGATTCTGGCCGTTATTTTGTGGATCGCCCCCGCTGCCCCCATCGCCGGTAGAAACATAGAGATAGCCATCGGGACCAAATAAAACTTTGCCGCCATTGTGATTAGCATAGGGTTGATCGAACCGCATCAGGATCACTTCCGACGCCGGGTCAACCTGCGACGCATTGGCCGTTGATGCCTTAAATCGACTCACAATGGTTTCGCGGGGATTGCTTTTGGTATAGTTGACATAAAAAAAGCCGTTCTGCTTAAAATCGGGGTGAAAAGCTAGTCCCAAAAGGCCCATTTCGCCACCGAACGCCACTTTGCTACGGATATCCAGATAAATACCTGCCGAGGCTGTGGCAACGTCGTTCTCGAACACCCGAATACGTCCCTCCTGCTCCACAACAAACACCCGATTGGTTCCATCATTGGCATACGTATACTCCACTGGCGATGAAAATGTCAACTTAGGATAGGCGTTAATAACCTTCGCCGACAAGGTGCCCGTGGTGCTGCCTGCTGAGTCTGGCGTCATAGTGGCCGATTGTTGGGTAGACTGGCAGGCCGAGGCAACCAACCAGGAAACACCTGACGTAGCCGCCAGCGAAATCATAAACGCAATGATGGTTTTACTGTACATGACTATTCGCTTAATTCATTTGCTTATTTTCTCTGCAAATCCGGTTCCAATTAGAGTCACCGAACTTTGCGGCCCGCATTTTGTTTCAAAATCATAGAATCCAGTGGTTATAAACGTTCCTTTTATTCGTTTAACAAACAACCAGGGAGTGTAGTGTTTCCACAGAACGGGGCGTAGATTCCACCGCATTAGCCATCCGACGCATGGGCGGACACCATGTTTCGCCGGTTCAATCCAGATAATAATAGTCATGACTACCGACACCAGTACCTTTCTCGATCACCTACAAAGCCAACGGGCGCGTTACCGCTATAAACTTCCCTCGCGCCCTGATGCCGGCCGATTCATTGACCAAATGATGCGGCTGTTGTTCCCGGTTACGCAGGATTGCAAGTCCATTTCGCAACATGTGGAGGAAACCTACCAGAACCTCAATGAACAGCTCGTTTGCTTATTGCATCCGTTAGAAAAAAACCTAACCGAAAGCCCGGCGACAATTACTGAACGTTTTTTTGAGCAGTTACCCCGTATTTATGACAGTCTGCTACTGGATGCGCATGCCATTGCAGACAACGATCCGGCGGCCGTTGGTATTGAAGAGGTGGTGGCGGTTTATCCGGGATTTTATACTATTTCTGTTTATCGTCTTGCCCACGAATTGCTTAAACTCAATGTGCCCCTCCTGCCCCGGATGCTCACCGAATACGCGCACGGCCAAACGGGTATCGATATTCATCCCGGCGCTCAAATTGGGCGGTCGTTTTTTATTGATCACGGTACGGGCGTCGTTGTTGGCGAAACAACGATCATTGGCGATAACGTCAAAATTTATCAGGGCGTGACACTCGGCGCTACGCACGTAGCCAAATCAATGGCGCAGAAAAAACGCCACCCGACCATCGAGAACAACGTTGTGATCTATGCAAATGCGACCATTCTGGGCGGTTATACCGTTGTTGGGCACGACTCCGTCATTGGCGGAAACGTTTGGTTAACGAGCAGTGTAGAAGCGCATTCGCTTGTGTTCCACCAGCACCAAACCGATGTTCGGTTGAAATCGCTGGAAAGCCTGGAACCAATAAACTTTGTCATCTAATCATCTACTTTTTGACAGGATTTACGGGATAAAACAGGATTTACTTTCTAGTATGCAATCCTGTTTTATCCTGTAAATCCTGTCAAAAAATAATTCACCTATCGACCCTTATGAAAGCCACTACCATTCTCGACACGATTGGCAATACTCCTCACGTACGTATCAACCGGTTATTTCCAGGATACGAAGTCTGGACCAAACTAGAACGGGCAAATCCCGGTGCAAGCATAAAAGACCGCATTGCCCTAGCCATGATTGAAGACGCCGAAGCTAAGGGGTTACTCAATACCGACAGCACCATTATTGAGCCAACATCGGGTAATACCGGCATCGGACTGGCAATGGTTGCAGCCGTGAAAGGTTACAAAATCATACTGGTCATGCCAGAGTCCATGAGCATCGAACGGCGTAAAATTATGGCAGCCTACGGAGCTGAGTTCGATCTGACACCCCGCGAGAAAGGGATGAAAGGAGCGATTGAACGAGCCAAAGAACTCATTGCTCAAACACCCGGTTCCTGGATGCCCCAGCAGTTCGAGAATCAAGCGAACATCGACGCTCATATCAACACAACGGCGCAGGAAATTCTGGCCGACTTCCCGAATGGTTTCGACGTGTTGATTACCGGTGTGGGTACGGGTGGTCATATTACCGGTGTGGGTCAGGTGTTAAAGCAGAAATTCCCTAATCTGAAAATCTACGCTGTAGAGCCCGAACTATCGCCGGTTATAAGTGGTGGTGCGCCGGGACCACACCCAATTCAGGGCATCGGCGCGGGCTTTATTCCCCAAAACCTGCACACCGATTTATTGGATGGCACGATTCAGGTGAGCAAAGACGAAGCCTACGAAATGGCCCGTCGGTCGGCTCGGGAAGAAGGCACGTTTGTTGGCGTTTCGACAGGAGCATCACTGGCCGCTGTCGCAAAAAAATTACCCGATCTTACCCCCGGCAGCCGAATTCTGACGTTCTGTTATGACACGGGCGAGCGTTATTTGTCGATAGACGGATTATATTGAGTAAATAAGTGAGGTAATAAATAGTAGACAGGGTAAATAATCACTATTTATTTTGTCTACTGATCGCTTATGCATTTAATCGGCTAATTCACCACTTACTAAGCGCTTTAGCCACATCCACCTTTCAACACTATGCCCAAAAATACGTCTTCTTATCGACTCATTAAAGACACCATTCTTATTGTTGCCGGCGTACTGAGTGCCGGTATGGGTATTAAAGGATTTCTCTTATCGAGTCATTTTATTGATGGTGGCGTTACGGGGATTTCGATGCTGCTGGCCTCGCTAATCAATGTGCCGCTGCCCATCTGGCTGTTAATCATTAACCTGCCATTCATTGGGCTGGGCTATCGGCAATTTGGTCAGCAGTTTGCCCTTAAAAGTACACTGGCTATTACTGGCTTATCAATCAGTCTGGCCGTTATTCCCTATCCAGATGTCACACCCGATTTTTTGCTGACAGCAGTTTTCGGTGGTTTCTTCATCGGGGCTGGTATTGGTTTGGCCATGCGGGGAGGAGCGGTTCTGGACGGGACAGAAATTGCCGCATTGCTCATCAGTCGGAGTAGCCCGATCCTGAAAGTGAGCGACGTAATTTTAGTACTTAATGTGCTTATTTTCGGCGCTGCGGCTTTCTTTTTAGGGATAAATCCGGCGCTTTATTCGATGATTACGTATTTCGCTGCGTCAAAAACAGTGGATTTTGTCATTCACGGTATTGAAGAATATACGGCCATTCTTATTATCTCCAAGCAAAATGAGCTGATTCGGGAACACATCATTGAACAGGGCTGGGGCATAACCATTCTGAAAGGCCAGGGTGGATATGGCAAACACGGTAGTCACCAGGATGTTGACAGCGTGCTATACACCGTAGTTACCCGTCTGGAAATTAGTCGATTACGAACGATGGTAAACGAAATTGACCCAAAAGCCTTTATTATTCAACACAGCGTCGATGATGTAGCGGGCGGCAAAGTGAAGAGTTTGCCAATGCATTGATAAACATAAAATCTTGACTGCGGCAAGTAAAGAAGTTTGTGTTTACTGCTGCTTTGCAAACTGCATGAAGCAAAATTAAGTAGAGCGGAAGAAACTCACTATCCGTAAATAGATAGCAGATTCTCGCCCGCTCTACTTTCTTATCTTAGTTCACGTACAAACCGGCGCATGGTTTCACGATAAATTTGTTCGGACTGCTCGAGTGGTTGCTCGTCTTTAAGAAGCATAGCCAGCATAATTGTACCATGCGATACCGACCACCACTGAAAATACAGGCGCTTGATACTCTCCTCTGCTTTAGGAATAAACGAGAAAATGGTTTGACGGACAATCTGGCTGACCGCCTGCATAGTTTCCGACTGGTAGACGGGCATTGTGCAATAGGCTCCATCCAAATTGTACATTACCTGATAAATCTCGGGTTGATGCCGGGCAAACTCCCATTGTACAAGAGAGATTTCATAAAGCCGTTTTTCGGGATCTCGGTACAGTTTCAGGATGCGTTCATATTCCTGAAACAGATGCCGAAAACCTTCGCTTCGTATTTCATCTAACAGAATATCTTTACTGTCGAAGTATTCATAGACAATGGGGGCACTGTATTCAATCGCGTCGGCAATTTTACGAATCGAAACGGCTTGCCAACCTTCCCGGCGCGCGATTGATTTTGCTGTTGTTATGATACCAGAACGGGTTTGCTCTCGACTACGTGGCTTTCGTTCGATAGTTTCCATAGAGTCTCAGGTATTCAGTCGTCAGTTAACGGTGTTAAATCGACTGAAAACTACGGATTTATGGCGAAATAATGCAACGATTCTTAAAAAAGTTAAATATTTCACACAATAAGTAATATAACTGTCTGACACGCAACGCATTGCAGCAAAACCAGTCTTTTACTATCAAGTCACCATATAGCGAACTAGTTGATATTCAACACTCAACTTTTTTTAGCTAGAAGCCATACGGCTTCATCACCCAGCGAAAAGGGGTCTCCATCGACGGTGCCGTAACAGTCGATAATCGTCAAACCTGCTTCGAAAAATAACTGGCGGAGTTCTGCCAGCGTGTATACAAAATGCTGTGCCATTCGGGTTTGGGTCTCCCCCGCCCGCACGTAAGTCAGGTGTGAGTCGATACGGCTTTCGAGCGCGTTATATTCATTCTCGACCAGAAACAGAATGGGTTCATCTCCTTCTCCAACGGGTTGCCAGTTACGAACCTGATACGCTGGCAGGACCGATTCGGCAACCATTTCGGAATGAGCCAGAAACCGGCCACCCGGTTTTAGTAACCCGGCAATGCGCGTCAGAAACGCCAGCATATCGGGTCGTGGGAAAAAACTAAAACTGTTGCCCAAACAATAAGCCGCATCGAATGAATCGTTGCTACCAAGATTGGATTGAGGCATAGTCAGAAAATCGGCTGCGATAGCGGCTACAGAGAGCTTTTCAGTTTTGGCGATAGTTTGTAATTCGGCGATATACTCCTCCGAAATATCAATCCCTGTTACGCGGGCTCCCATCCGTGACAATGGCAACGCATGACGACCATATCCACAAAAAATATCTAATAGGCGATCGTCGGGACCAAAATCCAGTGTTTCAACGAGTAATTCCAGATCATGCTGTGTCTGGTCTTCTGTTTGCGCGGCCTTCCAGGCGGCCTGCGGCAATCCATGAAAAAAATTATGATACCAGGCCATGTTGGGAATGATAAATTATGACCGGGTCGCCGGTGCGATGATCAATGGATGTTTCCGTTGCTTTTATTCATCATTAATCATCGCACCGCCGACCCGGTCATAATTTATCATTATTTACGTTAGTTAAGCGTTGCGAGCGTTTCTTGAATGGCCTGAAAATTGGGAACATCACCAGCGCTTTCCAGTACTTCGGCATATTGAATAATCCCTTCCTGGTCAACTACAAAAGCCGACCGTTTGCTGACGCCCTTCAGGTTAAGCACGAAGGTTTCGTAGTAAGAATCGTATAATTGCGAAACTTCTTTGTTGAAATCAGACAACAGGTCGAATGGCAATTTCTGTTCTTCTTTAAACTTAGCCAGTGTAAACGGCGAATCGACCGAAATGCCCACGACTTCGGCATTCAAATCAGAATACGTACTGATATTATCGCGCATTTCACAAAGTTCGGCCGTACAGGTATTGGTAAAAGCCATTGGAAAAAAGAGAATAATGGCATGTTTGCCCTTAAAATCTACGAGCGAAACTTCCTTTTTATCGCTGTTAAAAAGAGTGAATTCGGGGGCTTTCTGGCCAGGTGTAAGCATACTATGTTTTTGAAATTAAATTTATGATCGTTGATTTGATGTCAAATCTGTTTGGCGGATGTCAATCCGGGACGAAATTCCGAAAAATTGAAGGTAAAACAAGCCCTTTTCTGTAATTAGCCATCCGTACGTTGCGACAGTCCGCACAACGGTTTATAGTTTTGCCAGACTTAGGTGTCAAATGAATATAAACGGCAAATCGGAAACTATAACCCAAATACAGTTTGGCACGTTAAGTTAGAATTATAGACCATATCCTTAAATGCAAAACTACTGGGGCATTGACCTGGGCGGCACCAAAATTGAAGGTGTCATACTAACCGCTCCCTCACCCGACGCTGTCATTATTCGCAAACGCATTGACACGGAAGCCTACAAGGGCTACGACCATATTATGGCCCAGATTATTCGGCTCATTGATATGTTGAAAGCCGAAACGGGTCTGACACCCGATCATATTGGATTTGCAACGCCCGGCACCTTCGACCCGACCCGGCAAACGATGAAAAACTGTAATACAACGGTGTTGAACGGCCGCCCGATGAAGCAGGATTTGGCCCGACTTCTGGGTGTCCCGGTTTCGGTTGCCAACGATGCTAATTGTTTTGCGCTGGCCGAGGCAACAATGGGTATTGTGCCGGATGTTGTCCCCAATTTCCAAACCGTCTTTGGTGTCATCATGGGTACGGGCGTTGGTGGTGGCGTTGTCATTCGTGGTCGTGATGGAGTGCCGTTCGTATTGAACGGTTTACAAGGCATTGGTGGCGAATGGGGCCATAATATTCTGGAAGAAAACGGGCCGCCTTGCTATTGTGGCAAACGTGGCTGCAATGAGCAGATTATTTCGGGTCCGGCGCTGCAACGCTAT
>CAXVWN010000257.1:0-11516 GCA_964263725.1 Spirosoma sp. | reverse complement strand
TGATTGTCAATGGTAACATCAACGGCGATTTCGTAGAAACAAACGATCTGGCTTTTGTTTATGATCCAAACCGCGCCGAAACGCCACAATACCTGAAAGATGGGATCAATGCGATTCTGAATAATCCAAACGTGGAAAATAGTGCGAAAGACTATATCCGCAATAGCTACGGGAAGGTTGCCGAACGAAATGGCGGGGTGAACCCGTTTTATGGAACGCTTGATATGCGCTTGAGCTACAAAATCAAAACGGTCAAAAAACAATACCTTGAACTTTCCGGCGATCTGTTTAACACGGCCAACCTGATCAATAAATCCTGGGGCGTTAACCATGCGCTGGGCGCCACCACATTGCTGTCCAGAACGGGCTTCGACCCGGCCACCAACAATTATAAATATGCTGTCAATACCAATGCGGGTGTATCCGGCTTAAGTGGAAATCCTTATCAATTTCAACTTGGCGCCCGGTATGGGTTCTAGCACCCCCGTATAGTTGATCCGTATTATAAAGCTTTATACACCAAACGGAGTTACCTAAATTAGGTAACTCCGTTTGGTGTATGTGACGACGCATTCAGTAGAATTTGACGTGATTAGAATTACCCTAAAACAAGTTCATACTTATTTCTCACATGATGAACCGTTCAACTAGTCTTTACAGCGTTGGTGTGCTTCTTTTCCTGTCGATACTGGCGGGATGCCATCGGACAAATAGCTCCACTCAGGCAACGGAGGAAGCCGAGGTGTATAAAAAACTGGCGGCTAAGCGGGTCAATTTACCCAATGGCTGGGCACTCACACCTCCCGGCCGAAGCCTTGATCTGGATGACTTACCCTTAAACTTAGTGGTGTCTCCTTCCAAAAAATACCTGGCGGTCACCAACAATGGGCAGAGTACCCAAAGCATTACGTTGCTGGATGCCCGTACGGAACAAATTCTGGATACAGTTAGGGTTGGTAAATCGTATGTGGGTCTGGCGTTTAGTGACGATGAAACGCGGGTATACGCGTCGGGAGGGAACGACAACCAGATTCTGGTGTATAAACTAGAAAACCAAAAGTTACTCCCCGACGCACCCATTGTGCTGGGCAAACCCTGGCCCGTAAAAATTTCGCCAACGGGCCTATGCGTCGATGATGCCAAAAACCGACTTTACATTGTCACTAAAGAGGACAGTTCCCTGTATATCGCGGATACGAAAACCCGGCAAATTCTTCATAAGTTAAACATAGGGGCTGCCGCCTATACCTGTATATTATCACCCGATAAAAACCAGGTTTTCGTATCCTTGTGGGGCGGTGCCAGCGTGCTGATTGTTGATGTCAATACGCTGAAAACAGTCGCTAAAATCAAGACCAATAAAAACCCGAACGATCTGCTGTTGACCCGCGATGGGCGGTATCTTTTTGTGGCCAACGGCAATGATAACACGGTGGCGCTGATTGATGTAGTCAAACAGCAGGTGAGTGAAACGCTGACGACGTCGTTATTCCCGGATGCTCCGGTAGGGAGCACGCCCAATGGCCTAGCCCTGAGTGACAATGAGAATACGCTCTACATTGCCAACGCCGATAATAATTGTCTGGCGGTGTTTGATGTGACTCGTAAAGGCCACAGCCAATCCAGCGGATTTATTCCCACCGGCTGGTATCCAACGTCGGTAAAAGTGATCGGATCCAGACTGTTTGTCACGAACGGGAAAGGATTTTCCTCGAAAGCTAACCCCAAAGGACCAAATCCCGTACGAACGCGAACGCCCCAACAAGTCGGGCCTAATCCGCTGGCGAACCCAGGGCCGGTTCAGTACATTGCTGGCTTATTCAAAGGCACCCTTTCGATTATCGACATGCCGGATAGTGATGTATTAGCGGCCTATTCGCGGCTGGTTTATGCCAATACACCCTACACCAAAAGCAAGGAACTCCGGTCGGAAGGGGAAGCGGGTAACCCAATTCCGATGCGGGTAGACGCGAAGTTACAATCACCGATAAAGTACGTGTTTTACATCATCAAGGAAAACCGTACCTACGATCAGATTTTGGGCGATATGAAAGAAGGCAATGGCGATGCCGCCCTTTGTTTATTTCCCCAGAAAGTAACTCCGAATCAACATGCGTTGGCGAAACAATTTGTGCTGTTAGACAATTTTTACGTCGATGCTGAAGTGAGCGCCGACGGGCATAACTGGTCATCAGCCGCGTATGCCAATGATTACGTCGAAAAAAACTGGGTGACCAGCTACGGCGGTCGGGGTGGCACCTATGATTACGAAGGCCAAAAAGAAATTGCCCACCCGCGCGACGGTTTTATCTGGGATCACTGCCTGCGGGCCGGTGTCAGTTTCCGGAGTTATGGGTGGTTTGCCGATGAGGAGAAGCCTAATATCAAAACGCTGGAAGGTAGATTTTGTCCGGCTTTCAAAGGGTATAATCTGGGTTATTTAGATAGCAAACGGGAAGAGGCCTGGGAAAAAGACTTCGACGAACTGGTCACCGCCGGGAAAGTTCCCCAGCTCAATACGGTCCGTTTTGGCAACGACCATACGTCGGGGGCTCGGATTGGGATGCCTACGCCTGACGCTGCCCTGGCGGATAACGATCTGGCCGTAGGCCGGTTTGTTGAACACTTGTCTAAAAGCCCCATCTGGAAAGAATCCGTCGTGTTTATTTTGGAAGATGATGCCCAAAACGGTCCCGACCACGTGGATGCACACCGCTCGATTGCGTTTGTCGCCGGTGGTTTCGTGAAACGTAATTTTGTCGATCACACCATGTATTCTACCTCGGGGCTGCTGCGAACGATCGAACTAATTTTAGGGCTGAAACCCATGAGTCAATACGATGCGGCTGCGACACCCATGTGGCGTTGTTTCAACAAACAAGCTGATCTGGCCGGGTTTACATCGCTCGAACCGGGCGTTGATATCAACCAGAAAAACGTGGCCGTCAATCGAAACTCGAAACGGTCGTCACAGTTCAATCTAACCCGTCCCGATGAGATTGATGACCTTATTTTTAGTGAGATCGTCTGGCAAACGGTACGGGGGGAAAACAGTACGATGCCTGCCCCTCGCCGGGGAGCCTTTGTTCGGGCAGGAAAGGCGGGCATGTCTGACGACGATGATGATGATTAGCTTCCGGGTTCGTATCCATATGGACTAGTGCCAAAACGGCACTAGTCCGAATTTCATTTGCCAGTATAACGGGTTTTTGCATCCCGCCATCAAGGCTGGTAGCGGTAACTTCCTGGAGAATATCTTCGGCAAAATCTGCTTAATTCTTGATAGCTTATCACCGACAAAAGAAATAAGATGTACTCGTTCGTCAACCACTAGTAATAGGTAATCCGACCTATGTCTATGAGGTGTATGCATGGGTGCGAGGTAATCTTAACAAATTGATCAACCGCAAACAGTGGACTGAAGCCGGACTAAGTTTTACGCTTATAGAGCCTAGGGCTAACACCCTACTGATCATAGGCGTTATGCCACCTTCAAAAATGCATTTGTATAACAGGCGGTAGGAGCTAGATTAAAATAACATTAATAAGCTCAGGCAATTGGTAGCAGAATCGTAATCGAATTACTTTATTCAGGCAAAAGCATATTCGTTTTTTTGTAGGACAATCTACTAACACGAATTTATGCAACTGAATAAGTTTTTCCTCTCTACAACAACCGCATTGTCTGTCTTGGCACTCGCGGCCTGCCAGGACCATCGGGCACCCGACAGCCCCACCATTACCGTCCAGAATCGCTCGGTAACGCCGGTATTGGCTAAGGTACTACCCGGTGCTGCCGGTGGACGCTTAGCGGCAGGCGGTATTAACCTGTATTCGTTACTGAGCAGCGATGATAAGCTGGAGCAGTCACCTTCTTTTGTGTTTGGCGGTTCGGCCGATGGCGCAGGTATTTTCCAGAACCCCGATGGCACCTACACGGTCCTGGTTAACAATGAAGACAATTTTGCGGTATCGCGCATCAAGCTCGATGCCTCTTTCAAACCTGTTAAAGGCGAATACATTCTCAATTCTGATGGAGGAACCTGGCGGCTTTGCTCGGCCACTCTGGTCACACCCCTCGAACATGGTTTTGGTCCATTATTTCTGACTTGTGGCGAAAGTGGTCAGGAATCACGCACGCATGCGTTGGCGGTCAATGCCGATGCTCAACAGGCCGCCATATCGCGGGAAGTACCAGCCTTGGGACGCTGGAGCGCAGAAAATGCCCTTCCACTTCCTAAAACGGCCTATCCAGGTAAAACCGCGATTGTGATCGGGGATGACGATTCGGACGTGAACGGGGGCCAGGTGGCGCTCTATCTCACCAACACGGTGGGTGATCTGGAAAATGGTGCCCTGCATATGCTTAAGCGTACGGATGGTAACCAACGCGAAATGGACATGACAACGGGTCAGAAATACGATGTTGAGTTCGTGAAAATTGATAATCACAAAACCTTGACCGGTGCGCAGATCAATGGGAAAGTGAATGACTTGAAAGCCATCAAATTCGGCCGGGTCGAAGATGTTGATTACCGTAAAGGGGGCGGGGCAAATGGCCGGGAAGTATTTTTTGCAGTAACCGGACAAAACAATACGGGCGTTAATGCCGATTACTCGCGCTCAAAATATGGTCGTATCTACAGACTGATACTGGACGCAGTCGATCCCACAAAGGGCAAGCTAGAAGTAGTGCTGAATGGTGATGATCGGAGCGGCCCGGCGAATATGTTTCAGGACCCAGACAACATCTGCGTTACGACCAACTATGCCTACATCATGGAAGATCCTAACGAATACGGGGATGAAAAGCACGATGCGTACGTCTATCAATACGAACTAAGTTCGGGTAAATTGACGCCAATTCTTGTTCTAGACCACCGTCGAACAGAAACTGATGCGGCTAAATACAACGTGGGTGGCACATCGAAATTGGGCTCGTGGGAAAGCAGTGGCATGATTGACGTATCCGACGTAACGGGACGGCCAAATACGTTCATGCTGGGCATTCAGGCCCATACCTGGAGAGACAATAAATACCTGGGTGTTGATGGTGGTTCGGTTCGAAAAGCGGAGAATCAGGCCAGTCAACTTATTCTCATTGAAGGGTTGCCCCGCTAATAAACCCTGTATATTTTTCTACCTGACCGGAGCAAGCTTCTGGTCAGGTTTTTTGTCCTTAGTTCTTCTCACAAATGGTTTCCAATTCTGTTCACACCGTCTACAAACATTCCCACCGATTTCGCCTGTTGGTGTTTGGTCTGGCAGGCATACTACTACTAGGACTTGGGGTATATAACTGGCTACGACCACGGCCCACGGCGGCTCAGTCGGTTAAGGCGCAGTTCATGCAAGACGTTGACAACCTGGACAGTACAGTCAGGCAGTTACAACGAACCATCTCATCGCAACAGTCGGCTCCGCTTGTGCAGTCTACTTTTCGGCGCGCCCGACTGGCCTATAAACGAGTCGAGTTTTTATCAGCTTATTACAGTCCTGAAACGACCAAAGCGCTCAATGGACCTAATATTCCCGATGTTGACGACGATCTGCGCGTTAACGCACCGGAGGGATTTCAGGTACTGGAAGAAATGATATTCCCTACCATCAATAGGGCGAGACAAGCGGAAGCCGTGCAACATGCTGCCGTTTTACGCGCCAACGTCAACCGTCTGCGGCTAATTTCGGCCGGTAACGACCTGACTGACAGCCACGTATTCGATGCCATGCGGCTGGAAATGTTCCGCCTGATTACACTGGGCATTACCGGTTTCGATTCTCCCCTAGCCTTTTATTCGCTACCCGAAACAGCCGATGTACTCGAAAGTCTGCAACAGCAACTGGTTCACTATAACCTGGTCAGTCATCATATTGATCTCGCACAACATCTTGACCGGGCGTTTGCTGCTGCCCGTGCCAGTCTACTTTCAGCACCCGATTTCGACACCTTCGATCGGCTTACCTTCATTACACAACGGGCTAATGTCCTGAGTGGCTTATTGCTGGATGCACAAAATGCCTTGAACGTGCCTGTTTTTAGTGAAAGTCGATTGCTGAATCCTTCCGCCCGGACACTGACGGATTCGGACGTATTTGATGCCAGTTATTTTGTCAATTTTGAGCATCAGCGATCGACACCCGATCGGGTCAAGTTGGGGAATCTATTATTTTTTGATCCCATTTTATCGGGACAGCCGGGTCGCAGTTGCGCCAGCTGCCATCAGCCAGCGCGCGCGTTTACAGACGGTGAGTCAAAAAGTTTAGCCGTCGGCATGGCGGGCCAACCTATCGCCGAGCATCGAACCGGCCGTAACGCGCCAACCTTGCTCAACGCAGCTTTGCAAGCCGTTCAGTTTGCCGACTCGCGGGTCGTGTTTCTGGAAGATCAGGCGAGCGATGTGATTCAAAATAAAGATGAAATGCACGGCTCGTTACCGCAGGCCGTTGAGGCTTTAAAACGACACCCTCAGTACCGGGCATTATTTGACAAGGCCTACCCAAAAGGCGTCAGTGAGGCCACGCTCAAAAATGCCGTTGCCAGTTACATTCGCTCTCTGACCAGTCTTGACTCCCGTATTGATCAGCATTTACGGGGTCAGACCGTAGCCCTGTCGGCGGAAGAAAAACTCGGATTCAACGTATTTATGGGTAAAGGCAAATGTGCTACCTGTCACTTCTTTCCCCTGTTTAATGGCACCGTTCCACCAGCCTATCAGGAAACCGAAAGTGAAGTCATTGGGACACCGGCCACGGCGGCTGGTCGGCAGGTGGACGCCGATGTGGGTAAGTTTATCCAGACCAAACGGGAGCCGCATCGGTACGCGTTTAAAACGCCAACCGTTCGTCACGTTTCCCGCACGGCACCTTACATGCACAACGGCATTTATAAGACGTTGGACGAGGTGGTGGAATTTTATAATAAAGGCGGTGGTAACGGGTTAGGTTTTAAGCTGGACAACCAAACCTTGCCCTTCGATGAGTTGCACCTGACAATCGCCGAAAAGAAAGCTTTAGTCGCCTTTATGGGTGCCTTGTAAGTCTATATAAGTTTCATCGGCTTGCTGCTTCAGCCAGTCATATATGGCGAGCTGTGCCCTGACCTGGGGCGCCGTTATATCCCGAATCGGCTGATTATTGCCCTGCTGATCAATCAGGCAGGCTTTGGTATTATCCGCCAGTTGAAAGTCAATAAGTTGACGAATTTCGGCCCGTATCATCGGATCATAAATTGGAAAGCCCACTTCGACCCGGTGGTAAATATTGCGCGTCATCCAATCGGCTGATGCCAGATAGATTTCTTCCTGCCCATTATTATGGAATATAGCCACACGGGCGTGTTCTAAGAACTGGTCTACTAACCGAATCACGCGGATAGTCTCGCTCATTCCAAGAACACCGGGTATCAAACAGCAAATGCCCCGGATCAGCAGGTCAATAACGACACCGGCCCGGCTCGCTTCGTAAAGCTTGTCGATCAGCGTAGTCTCCTCCAGTCCGTTTAGTTTAAGCGTGAGCCGGGCTACTCTTCCCTGCCGGGCAAAACTGATTTCCCGATCCAGTAGGGCCAGGTAACGATCCTGAAGCGTAAAAGGCGCGACCAACAGATGACGAAGCTTACCGATGGGTTTATGCTTTTCCAGATAAGCAAACACCTTGCCTACTTCCCGCACCAAGGGATTGAACGTTGTCATCAGGCCATGATCCGCATAAATTTCCGCCGTCACTTCGTTAAAATTTCCCGTAGCCAGGTAGGCGTACTGGGTAGGCTTGGCGGTTGCCGTATGCGGACGCCGTTTGACCAGGGCAATCTTGGCGTGTACTTTCACACCCGGCAGACTATAGAAGATGCGCACCCCGGCCGCTTCCATCTGCTCAGCCCACCGCAGGTTGTTAGCTTCATCAAATCGAGCTTTCACTTCCACAAATACGCTGACTCGCTTACCATTGCGAGCCGCACTAATTAGGGCATTGGCGATGAGGGAGTCGGCGGCAATCCGGTAAAGGGTCACATCAATCGTATACACCAGCGGGTCGATAGCGGCCTCATTAAAAAAGCGCAATACATATTCATACGACTGGTAAGGAAAATGCAGAATACGGTCTCGCTGATCAATAGCGGCAAAAATAGATTCCTCTACGTCAAATTCGGGTTTCAACAGGGGTATTAAGGCCGGTGAGACCATATCAGGACCTACCGGCAAGGGCAATTTCAGCAAGGCGCTCAAACTATGGTAACGGCCACCGGCCTGTAGCTCGTCGGGATGCGCCTTGAGTAGATGGGTAAAAGGAGCAAGTAGTTCAGCGTCAGTACTACCATCGTAGAGAAACCGGACGGGAGGTGCCGTTTTTCGCTTTTTAAGTTGCCGCTTAATTTTCTTGACCAGATTACCCCGATATTCATCTTTAATATCAACATCCTCCGACCGGTTCAGCTTAAAACTGAAGCTGCCCAGCACTTGATAACCAGGAAAAATAACGGACAGATTCGCCCGAATTACGTCGTCCAGGAAGGCAAAATAGTGCTGACCATTAATGGATGAGAGGGCCACAAAACGGGAGAGTTTATCAGCCGGAATGTTTAGATAGGCAAAATGATTGCTGTCAGGCAACTCCGCAGTTTGATCAGTTTGGCCGGTAAACTCACCGGGTTTGGGCCGCAGGATCAAGGCCAGATAAAGTGACCGACTGTCCACAAAGGGAAGTCTGTGCTTACCTTTTCGGGATAGCCGTGAGTCAACAAACACCGGCTGTAAATAGGACAGCACCGTACTCCGAAAAAAGCGGTCCACCTCGTGTCGATGACTATCCAAAAGCGGTTCCTGTTGATAGAGAATAATCCCGTGCTGCCGCAGCTGGGGCAATATCGCGTCCTGAAAGAGGGTGTCAAATTCGTCCTGCTGACGATCGACCACCGCCAGCACTTGGGAAAGTGTATCCTGAGGATCGCTCAACAGACGCTTGGTTATTTTTTTCTTGTGTAATGAAATCAAACTACGCAGCGAACTCACGCGTACCCGGAAGAATTCATCCAGATTCGCCGAATAAATGGCGAGGAATTTGACCCGGTCAGCCAGGGGAACGGTTGCGTCGGCGGCTTCCATCAAGACGCGGTAATTAAACGATAACCAACTCCGATCCCGATCGGCATACTGGTTTTGATTCTCCATAATTCTGAGGTTATAACTAACCGAGTCCTACTTAATCAGGCGCATTTCTATAACTCAGGGAGAAGAGTTTGGTCTGTTACGGAATTATTAAATTTATCATCTATCTAAGTAATTAAGGAAGCTGAGATTTCCAAGAAGATTTCAAATCAAGCCACGAAAGACATTGCTACGCCTACAAGAGATTAATGGCCTGGTCGATTCACTATACTATACGTTCGGGGAGTTTAATGCCTGCTAACACTGAAAACGTTTTCAGTGTTAGCAGGCATTAAACTCCTCGAAACTTGATAGCGTTTTCACTTGAGATCCTTTCCGGCAATATCCTCCCAGCGGTAATAGTGAAAGGTTTTCCCTTCCGACATGGCCACAAATAACCCACGCGGAAACTGCTTACCCAGGGCTACGTTCGTCACCTCCGACCCATCGCTCACCTGAGCGGCCACTTTCACCACTTTCAGCAGTTTATAGTCGTTGGGATTGCCCGGTTCGCCCTCGCGTCGGAAAATATGGAATTGGTTAGCACCCTGATCTGAAACGAGCAGATACCCCGTTTTAGGACCTGTTTTATAAATGGAAATGCCTTCGTGATCTTCGGTAAAACCCATCTTTGCAAACAAAGCCAGTTCGGTGTTTCCGCGTTCAGGATCGGCGTAGTATTTGCGCACCCCAACGCCTTCATCGGAATAATACACGTAGCCAAGTTCGTTATCGACCGCAATGGATTCGATTTCTTTCTTGCCGCTGTAGGTACCAAACTTCCGGACCAGTGTCGCCTTGATCTGGCCCGTCCCATCGTCTTCAAGCCGATACTGGCCAATGTATGACCCATCAGTAGGCCCCGATTTTCGACCAACCATCGCATAAAGAACACCCGCCGGATTTTTGTACAGGGCAATGCCCATCAGATCGCGGAAGCCATTGGCGGTATCACCAACGAACATCTCAAGGCCGCCCTTATCAACGGGTTTCATGTCGGGCAGTGAGAAAATTCTGAGCTTGTGCGTAAACCGTTCGGTGGCAACAGCGATATCGGTAGGTTTACCGTTGAGGATCAGGCCGTAGGCAACATCCACGTTGTCGGGCCGTTTGAGATCATGCACTTCCCGGACAATTTTTCCTTTCAGATCAAATACATATAACCCGCCGTCCTGGTCCTTATCGGTGCCAATAATCAGGCTTTTCGCCGGGTCTGCCGGATTGATCCAAATGGCCGGATCGTCGGTATCGTGCCGAACGGTGTCCGTAATAAAAACGGGTTGAATAATTGTTGTTTGTTGTGTTTCGGGCGCGGGCGAAGTTGTTTGTGCGGCTGGTCGGTGGCAGGCAGAAACCAGCAGAAAGGCAACAGCTAGTGAAGAAATGGAGCCATGAAAAAAGCGGCCTCGATGGTGGAGAGTTGGAAAGCGGTATCCGCTGAACACGAACAGATTCATGAAGAAAGCTAAACTAAAACGTAAAATCCTGCTGACTTTGAGGAAATTAAAGCCAGCAGGATACCAGATAAGTACTCTATTAATTTGTGCCTAATGCACCAATCGTTGTCGACGGGGCGGGCGACTTGTATAACGTACCATTTGCGAACGAAATACCGTCAGCATATAGCCGGGTGAACGTTGTGATGCCTTTGCCAATGGCTGGCGAACCAGCTTGCAAACGAAAATCCCAGGCGGTGTTGAAGACCGCACTTTTCTGGTCTGTGTTGAGCAGGTAATTCACAAACTTCGGATCGTTATCGCCAGCCGTTTTACTGATAATATCGTTCGTGCCGGTCAGAATTTCGGCCGAGGGCTGGAAATTCGTTGTGCCTTCGGCGGTGTAATTATAGTATAAATTGTTGCTCACTTTCGAGCGGGCATCTTCCGGATTTTTCGGATCGCGCTTGATGCCGAAACGGTCGTTGGCCAACAAGTTATTGTATAACTCAGCCCGAACCGCGATTTCTACCCAGATAGAGCCGCCTTTGATGGTTGGCCGACGCCAGCCTGCGTTCAACATCGTATTGTTATACGCAACGACGTATGCCTGCGGTGTGCGGTCGCCCGTGTTAGAGAGTTTCAACGCGTTTGTGTTTGGGCTATAAATGAGGTTGAACGCTACGTCGGCCTGAACACCCGATTTGATATTGATGGCATCGCCACCCGATACACCCTGCGTGTAAATCTTGTTGTTGGCAATGATTACTTTGCCACCCTCGATATAAAATCCGTCTTCGTTCTGGTTATTCAACCGGCTGTTCACGATGACCAGTTTCCCATTAACGTTCGAATAGTTCACGGCAGGAACGTGGTTGCCCGCTGCGGCTTTATACAACCCCGCTTTTACCGATGGTGAACTCTCGGTCGTAACGGC
>CAXVWN010000256.1:0-35134 GCA_964263725.1 Spirosoma sp. | reverse complement strand
GCGGATATTGGTCAGCAGTATCACCTGCATCCGTTGTTGCTCGAAGATGTAGTGAACACGGAACAGAAACAAAAAATCGACCTGTACGATGACACCGTCGTGTTTATAACGCTCAAAATGCTGCACCACAGCCGACAACGGCAGGAAATCGACATTGAGCACGTAAGCCTGGTATTAGGAAAAAACTACCTGATTTCGTTTCAGGAAGAGCGGACAACCGATATCTTCGAACCCGTCATTGAGCGAATTAAAGCCTCGTCGGGCAAAACCCGGCGCAATGGAGCCGACTACCTGCTTTACGCCCTGATGGATGTAATGGTGGATCATTATTTCGTGATTACAGAGCGTATAGGCGAGAAAATGGATGAGTTGGAAGAGCAAATTGTACAGGAGCGAGCTACCCAGCAAACCCTGGGTACGCTCTATAACCTCAAGCGGGAACTGGCCTCCATACGCCGAACGGTCCAGCCGTTGCGCGACATACTTGGCGTGTTACTTCGCGAAGAATCTGAACTGATTCAGCATAGTACGCTGCCGTATCTGCGCGACCTGGCCGACCACGTTAATCAGGTGATTGAAACCCTCGAATCGTACCGCGAACTTATTGGCGGACTGATGGATGTGTATTATTCCATTGTCAACAACCGCATGAATTCGGTGATGAAAACACTGACGATCGTGTCGGCCATATTTATTCCGCTGACATTTATTGCGGGTATTTACGGGATGAATTTCCAAAATATGCCAGAATTGCGCTCGCCGACCGGCTATTTTTGGGTTTTGTTCGTTATGGCGGCTATTGCCATTGGTGAAATTGTTTATTTCAAACGGCGTGGCTGGATGTAAAAGTAAACGAACAGTTGTAGGCTTATCTGTTCGATAGTATACGAGTTTATGGTAACGAAAGATAGTAAATTAATTAACAGTCAGTGGTTTACCGATTCGAGGCAGGTTACTAATTCTGCTTCGGATACCCGGTCGGCGGCTGCCGTTTTTTTTGCAATACCAGGCGAACACCACGATGGACATGAATTCATCGGCGAGTTATACCGGAAAGGCATACGCCAATTTGTCGTTGAGCACTCATCGCTTACTCCTGAGCGACGGGCTGAATTAGCAGACTATACGGAGGCACAGTTTATTGAAGTCGATAGTAGTCTGCAAACACTGCAACGGTTGGCCGCCGAACACCGGCGGCAGTTTCGTATTCCGGTGATTGGTATCACGGGTAGTAACGGAAAAACCATTGTGAAAGAATGGCTGGCACAACTATTATCAGATGATTTTGTCGTTGCCAAAAGTCCTAAAAGCTATAATTCGCAGTTGGGCGTACCCCTGTCGGTCCATGAACTGACCGAAAATCATACGCTGGGCATCTTCGAAGCTGGCATTTCCAAAACTCAGGAAATGCAATCGTTGGAAGCCATCATCCGGCCAACCCTTGGCATTTTTACGAATATTGGTACCGCCCACGATGAAGGCTTTCGAACGCGTAAGCAGAAAGTTGCCGAGAAACTCCGGCTATTTATCCACGCCAACACGCTGATTTACTGCACCGATTACGCTGATATAGACGACGAAGTCAATATGTTGCTCAAAGCCGTTAATCCTGATATGCGATTCATTACGTGGTCGTTAACGGGACAGCCAGCTACGTATCAGGGCGTATTGCAGAGTGATCAGTTGAATTTGATGGGTAAGAATGGTGCCTTGAACCTGACCCTGAAATTGCCTTTTACTGATCCCGCTTCTGTCGAAAACGTAATGCATTGCCTGGTTACAATGCTGACGTTGCGTTCCTGGGATAGTACCGAACTGCAAACTCGCCTGAATCGACTGCGGCCGGTTTCCATGCGGCTGGAGCAGAAAGAGGGCATCAATAATTGTGTACTGATTGATGATTCGTATAATAACGACGTAGTTGGGTTGAAACTCGCCCTGAGTTTCCTGAACCAGCAACGCATCCGTAACCGTCGTGTTGTTATTTTGTCTGATGTATTGCAGTCGGGACAGCCCGAAGACGAACTGTACGAACAAGTCGGGGCGTTAATGCGGGCCAATGACGTTGAGCAATTTGTCGGTATCGGCCTAGAGGTGAGCCAAAACGCCCGGTTTTTTGCCGAAAATAGCCTGTTCTACACCACCACCGACGAGTTCCTGACACAGTTTTCGTTTAACGAACTGCGCGATAGTGCTGTTTTGGTAAAGGGCGCCCGGCCATTCTCCTTCGAGCGGATTGTGCATCGGCTGGAACGAAAAGTACACGGCACTGTGCTCGAAATTAACCTCGACGCCCTGACGCATAATCTAAACTATTACCGCGAGAAGATTGGCCGTAACGATGGAACCGGTGATACAACTTACCGGGCATCCGATACGAAACTGATGGTAATGGTGAAAGCCTTTGCCTATGGTAGCGGAAGTGCCGAAGTGGCACAATTGCTTCAGTTTCACCGGGTTGATTATCTGGCGGTTGCCTATGCTGACGAAGGTGTATCGCTTCGACAAAACGGCGTCGATTTGCCCATCATGGTTATGAATCCCGCCCCCGAAACTTTTGCTACGCTTCTGGAGCACAAGCTCGAACCCGAAATTTATAGTATGCGCTTGCTATACGAATGGGGGCGATTTATGGCGGAAAATACAGGACTTGGGAAGGGGGAGCGTGTTAGCCAACTGCACCTCAAGATTGATACGGGCATGCATCGGTTGGGATTTTTAGAAAGCGAATTGCCCACCGTGGCCGACTACCTGACGCGCCACCCTAATTTGCATGTAGCTACGGTCTTCAGCCATTTGGTCGGCGCGGACGAAGCACAGTTTAATTCGTTTTCGCATCAACAGTATGAGACCTTTTTGCGAAGCAGCGCCCTCCTCGAAGCTACGTTAGGGTATCGGCCAACTCGCCATCTACTTAACTCGGCTGGTATTGTACGGTTCCCTGATTACAAACTCGACATGGTTCGGTTGGGCATCGGTCTTTATGGTGTCGAAGCAAGCCAGATTGACCAGGCGTCTTTGCAAACTGTTGGCACACTTCGAACGGTGATCAGTCAGATTAAAACGGTTCGAGCGGGGGAGTCTGTGGGGTACAGTCGCCGGGGTGTACTCGACCACGAGGCCCGGATTGCTACCCTTGCCATTGGCTATGCCGATGGGTATGACCGCCGACTAGGCAATGGCGTTGGTGAGGTGTGGGTGAACGGAACGCGGTGCCCTACGGTAGGTAATATTTGCATGGATATGACCATGATTGACATTACCAATGCATCGGCTACCGAAGGTGATGAGGTGATGATTTTCGGCGCTGAACTCCCCATTACTGAACTGGCGATGCGTATGGGGACGATTCCCTACGAAATCCTGACGGGTGTTAGTGAGCGTGTAAAGCGGGTATTTTTCAAAGAAGGAAACTAACCGAGCTTGGTAACGCTTTTTCTCACCGATATACGCTGAGTTGTGATTAGTTGAAAGAAAACAGGCTTTTGTATAAGGCTCAATAGTATGAACGAACCAGCGTTCCCAAGCTGATACTTACAATAAAAATTGCTTCGCGTAAAATTCGAATAGATAATAACCTCCACCAATGATGAGTAATACTGAGGCAATAGCCAATGCAATGATTGCCCATCCGAAGGCTCCAAAGTACGTTAATACCATTGGATTCTCAGGGTCGTCTACCTTGTAAACAATGGTCGCTTTTTCCCCTACCGCCCAATCAGGTGGAGAACTCGCAACCTTGTAAGGGTAATGTATTTCTTTGCCCGTGATCGTAGTAAATCTAAAAATAGGCCGGTAGGTGGACTTTCCTTTTTTCCCACTTTCTCTGTGAAGTTCTTCAACTATTGCCATCGTACGGGTGCCAGTCTTAATGAACGTAATAGACGTGGAAAATAAATACAATGAGCCTAGAAGGAGTAGAACCCCTATGAGGAACGTGATAAAATAGCCCATATACGTGGTGCTCAAGGTTTACTGTATGTGAGAGGAAAGCACGAGGTGCAATTTACTATCTATCTCACATTAAGCCTTTAGTGAACTGATTGAACGGTACCTAGTTAAGAACTCACAAAAACGACAAGCTCATTACGAAGAGGGTGTTTTGTGGCTACTTCCTAGAAATGACAAATTATTTGTTTTACCTTTGTGCTATGAACAATTTTAGTCAATATCAGCCCAGCTATTTCTTCTGCCAACGGCAGGGGTGGGTGCATATTGATTAAGTGATTCAAAGACTTTTTCAAGTGGCTCAACCCCTGTCGTAACCCGGCAGGGGTTTTTGCATTTCCAGAGTAGTAGCGCACTTGGGTTGGGGCCAAGGGGGCATTGCCGGAGCGGTTCGAATCCGGCTTACTCGACAACATTGGCGTTTTGCAACGTGAGAGAGTTGCAGCAGACCGTAAATCTGTTGGGTGAGTGGACGGCAGGTCATTGCCGTTCGAATCCCTCAGCGCCAGCCAATGCCTAGTAACCCATGTGGCGTGGGAACCGTCTGCAAAACGGTAGGATTCGGTTCAATTCCGAAACTAGGCTCCATGACATCGTAGCTCAGTCTGGTCAGAGCATCGGTCTGAAAAACCCAAGGTCGGGAGTTCGATTCTTCCAGATAATACCACAGTGAGATGCCAGAATAGTTAATGGAACAGCCTGCTGAGCATAGCACTGTGAAGTTGCTGTATACCTAAACAATTTACAGATTTTGAATACTATTTGTACTTTGCGATTATATATTTTTAATCAAAAATTTGATAGTCAATACGTTATACATTACTTACTTTCAAATAAGTTAATTTTACTTTTGATAAACTGAATAGCAAGATACGTGTAAACCAGCAGGGCTAAACTTTTTATTATTGACAGTGACAGTAAATAATTGTGCTCGTAAACTCCGGTTTTAATGTCTTCAACTAAATCAATGAGGGAGACACAATACCAACCGAAGGATAATAAGCTAGCTGTAATCAACAATATTAAAAAAATAGACTGTCGCATGGCAATAAGAAAGATTGGCTACTATGTGAAATAAGACTGCATTAAACGGGATTTGTCACAATAAATTCATGACAGATTCTTCAGGAGAAGGCCTAATTTGATAAGACCAATCAACGCGATGCCCCATAATAGACCATTGAGGAATAGTATGGCGATCATACCTGGCATGGAAAAAATGCCTACATTTTCATTATCAACGGGAAATGCCATTAAGAATTCAATACCTTTTTGCCAGGGTTTGGCTGTACCCCAATAAACCAGAAAAGGCATACTCACTACCATGATCAAGGCGTAGACGAGGCCAAAGCCAGCCACTTGGAAAATAAACCGGAGACCCATTTTGTGAATTTTATAGAGCAGAAACAGTTCTCGAAAGTAGTACAACTGTACTGAGCCTGCCAGCCTAAATGAATAGCCGGTAGGTTTGAGCTAATAACTCACAGTGGGACTTTATAAATCGGTAGCTTATGTCCGGTTTAAGGGTTGCCTGCGCCGGTTTTAAAAGTTTTGATCAGACGTTAACAGTGCATTTGTATAAAGAAGTACATGAAACTGTAGGGAATCACATCGGTAAATGAACGTTCAATACTAAATATGTTTCCCGTAGTGCAGTGGGCCAATGTATTCTAATCCCATTTTAACATTCTGTAGCTTAGGCAATTCTATTTTTGGACTGAAAAGAATACCAACCTAATGATTAAAAACGCCAGTTCCTTTGGAAACTGGCGTTTTTTAATGGTCCTATCCTAAGATGGAGCTGGCTTTTCATTGCTACGCTTACCAGCCGTTATTGAAAATGTCCCCGGTTCCCGACGATTTTCCTGTTTCTAAGATTTTTCCATTCCAGATATGGCCTCTGTAACATCTGCCGGGTGTGCTATAATAGAGCCTACCCAAGCCTATAGGTCCTTGCGGTTTGTTGTCGGCTGATTGTTGGTAATTCTTATGCTCAATATAATCTATCTGACTCAGGATTTTTGACCGTTCTTGTTCAGATACCTTACCCGTAAACTTATTCCCACGGGTTGCTGTACGTTTTATCTGATACCACTTTTCTATATACCAGAATGAGCTCAGCAGCAGGAAACCAATTAACAATGTCGTGCCCATAACGAATTGGTTTTAGTAATTTTATCCTGATTTCTTAAGTAAACTGTATTTGAGATTAATTGATTTTATTTGCGTATAAGCCGTAATCGCCCGTTGTTTTCACTGGCTTTTTTATAACTACTTTAAGGACATCATTTTAGACGCTATACTTTACTCTCCGGATAAACTTTTTTGTGATTGGCAACCAGTATCGCATACTGTTCTGCTGTTAATATGGCTTTATAATCGTGCACTTTTTCTGTCTCGATTACGATGGCTAAAGCTCTTAATTTTTGATTGTTCATACCCGCAGCTTTTAACTTTTTTACGCCATCATTGTATTTTACGGTTGCATTTGTAATTATTTGTTTAGCCTGAGGTAATTGCTGATCCGTCAATTTAAGCCTTTGTTTGTCTGCCTTTAAAACAGATTTGACAATCATACCAATTGTTACGCCATTATTCAGGAAAACAAACTTTTCATTTTCCACCGATTTCGTCTGCGCAACAGACATGGTTAATGATCCTACTAAAAGAGCAATGACTAGACTGGTAATTTTCATTTTGCCTGGTTTAAAAGAGCGATTGTTTACGTGAGTTAACTGAGCTAATATACACTATTTCCCGATATCTGTGGCAACCTGTTGTCTGTTAATGCCTGATGAGAGCCGTAAAAATTAACAAAACCGCTCAGTCACATGGTAGCTGAGCGGTTGCCTCCCTATATCATTTACTGTATTGTTTCGATAAGATTGGAATAGTCGAAACCTACTGAGTGACGCAACACAACTGTGGAAGTCTGTATAAAACCAAGGCCACAAAAAAGCCTGGTCACACAGTAACCAGGCTTTCCGCTATCTATCCACACCTGGGAATTACTCAATTTTACCCTTGAGCAACTCCCAAAAAGCAGTTTCCTGCTTTACAAATAGGCCAACTGAGTGTTAAAGGATATTGTTATAATATAAGTCAAAGTCTTGAACTAACAGTGTCTTCGTTGTTTGCGTTTGCTATTCAACTAAGCGAGTTCCTGCTTCGTGTACAATCGATGAATTTTCTCCCGACAACGTTTAAGTCGCATCTTAACTGCGCTGGCTTTAATGTCGTATAGCTGAGCAATCTGTTCAATATTCATCCCATCTTCATATTTAAATCTGAGCAACTTCTGCTCATTAGCCGACAGGGTTTCCATCGCCCGTCTGACTAGCTGGAGCGTTTCTTCGTGTAACAGATTCTCCTGTAAATCGGGAAGTTCCTGCCTTACGGTTTCTTCGATGGAGATAAGATCAAATCGTTTGGCTATCCGTAATTGGTCTGAACAGTAATTATAGGCAATCGAGTAAAGCCAGGTAGAAAAACTGGATCGCTCCTGAAAAGCATCAAGCTTACTGAATACTTTCAAAAAAATGTCGTGGGTAAAGTCTTCGGCTTTTTCGGTGTCTTTCGTCATGGATAAGCATCGGCGATAGACTTTGTTTACATAGCGATTATAAAGGGTTTCGAAGCAATGATTGGGTTGACTAGGCAAAAATTGACGAATTGTTTCTTCGTCTGTTAGTGAAGTGTGCATGAGTAGGTGGTGAGCTATACGTTAAAAATGGGTTGTATTCCAAAACACATACGCAGCTATTACATTCTTCGGATGCTTTCCAGCTAAGAAAAATAGGATAAATCTATTAAACGGTGTATATACATTTAATGTCGTAATTGTTTTTATAATGATAATTTAATTCAACTTCAGGAAGATATACAATGACAAAGCGTGGCAAGTTTTGGCTTACCACGCTTTGTTAACTCAGGTCGCTTATTAATTACTTTTCTTCGATTTTACGGCTTCTACGTTCTTCTTTCGGCTGTCCAATTCCGTAAGGGCTGTTTCCTGTTCGGTTTTATTGGTAATAATATCTTTGTTGAGTTGTTCCAATTCTTTGGCGTTGTCGTCAATGCGTTTCAGTAGACGCTCTTTCTCTTTGGCATTCTGTTCAATTTCGCGCTGAAGACGCTCCCCATTACGAACTGTTTTCTGGTGATTTTTCTGTGCTTCATCAAAACCACCTTCTGCCATCTTCACTTCCTGCCCATACAAGGATTTGTCGGCAAAACTTTTTAAGAGATCCTCGGCAGCTGAGTAACCGGTGCCTCCTGTGGTAACGAGGTTTCCATTACCGAGATCGAAGGACGCAAAAATAGTTGCTGCCGTGCGCGATGATTTGACGGTACTGACAACATTAATGGGCTCCGATGAGATAGCTGGGATGCTGGCGTTAGGAACGCGGTAAGTACCTCGTGAAGAGGATGCTCGTCCGTAAGTCTGGAGTTGAGTTTCCCAATCTTTTTCAATCTGTTTTCCATCGCCCTGAATAGTTAAATAAAGGCCAGTTACCTTGGCTTTGTCAACGGTACTTTCACCCGCATACACGGTTTGAGCAAACGTTGAGGTTGTAAATGCTAACAAGCAGCTAGTCAAGGCAATAGATAATATAGTTCTCATGGTTGTATTAAGTTTTTCGGTTGAATAACCGGGATGTATTGAATTTGTTATGAATGGACTTGGTCAACTTTTTTTGTAATCAGCAGGCGTTTGTCACCGTTCAATAGAGTGGTTGCCAGAATATAGACGTTCCCCCCTTCACGCAAAAATAATTTTTTACGTAACTCGGCTACGGTCTGAGGGAAGTTTCGGATTGTAAGATTTGCTTTTAGATCGGGAATGGCCATTTTGAGTGCTTTGGCATCTGGTTTAATAACGTGTTGAAGAGTGAATATCCGGCCGGGAAAATCCCATTGTATGTCATCGCTGGTATAGAGGTGGCTATTAGGTGCCAGTTTTGTCAGGCCAAATCGAGCGGCTACCAACCGAAAGGCTCCCGCTTTTAAGACGGCAGCATTTGGCTCATATACATACGTACGTGGATTGCCGAAGCTAACATCAACTGTGCGCTCTTCGTTCCAGCGAAAACTCAGGCTAACAACTCCATTATTCACCAGGTTGACAGCGTTAAATTTTATATCTTCTTTGGCAACTTCCTGACTGCCAATAGTGAATAAGATCTCCTTAACTTCTCCCTGTACAGCCACAACGTGAATGGATTCAACCGCGCCCATTAACTGTCGGACGGCCAAGTCGATGTCAAGTAACGGGGAAGCCTTCAATAAAATTTGCTTTGTCTTTTTCAATAAGATTGCTAATCGGTTGGGCTGAGATATGTCTGGTTCGCAATCTTCGAGCCGGACTACCTTCCCGCCTTGTTCATTACGTCGGTGGGGATCAAGATAAATCCAGTCAACAGTCTCGGTAATCGTATCGAGTATAGCCAGTCCATCGCCGGTATGAACCGAAACATTCCGAGTGCCCAGCAGAGGTAGATTATGGGCGGCTAGTTGAGCCAGCTCTTCGTTTCGCTCTATATATAGTACCTGCTCCATCCGTTGCGCAAACGCCCACGTATCAACGCCCATACCACCTGTTAGGTCAAGCAATTGTTTACCGCTCACTAAGGATGCTTTATACTGCGCCGTTTGCTCAGACGAAGCCTGCTCCACTGACAGAGCTGGTGGAAATAAGAGTGCATCGTTGATGTACCAAACCGGCAGTTTTTCCCGCGCTTTTTGCCGGGCCGTGATCTGAGCCGCCACTTTTTTGATATCCAGTTCTGGTGGATGGGTTCGCAGCAACAGCGTCCGAACATCGTTGGTAAGGTGGGTGCGAATAAACGCCCGTTCAGGTAAAGAAAGAGTGATCAATGGATAGGTATTAATTGTTTTTTAATCTCTTTTTAATTTCTTGCAACGCTCAATCAGAATACAGTGTTACAAAAAAGTATTCCTACTAATAAGCCATTCTTTATGAAACGAGTTAGCCCGCTTCAAACCCTTACACACTATAAAACGAGCTATTTACGCCAGGATTTGCCGGCTAGTTTATCCGTTTTTTTAGTAGCTCTACCGCTTTGTCTGGGCATAGCTCTTGCGTCTGGTGCTCCCTTATTCTCAGGACTGGTAGCGGGTATGATTGGTGGTATCGTGGTTGGCCTGTTATCCGGTTCCGAAATTAGTGTTAGCGGGCCAGCCGCGGGACTGGCCGTTATTGTGGCTGATGCGATTGCAAAAATAGGCTCTTATGAGGCATTTTTAGTAGCGGTGGTACTGGCGGGAGTGATGCAATTAATTCTGGGCTTGATCAAAGCGGGTCGTTTTAGCAGTTTCTTCCCGGATAGTGTTATTAAAGGGATGCTCGTTGCCATTGGAATTGTTATCATTCTGAAGCAGATTCCGCACGCGCTGGGCCGCGATAATGACTACGAAGGCGAATTTGAATTTCAGCAATTAGCCGATGGTGAAAATACGATTTCAGAAATTTACCGGGCTATCGAAACGGCCAGTACTGGTGCCGTGATCATTAGCCTGGCTTCGATGGCATTTTTAATTGTTTGGGAGCGTCTGGTAGGGCGCAGTACTCAGGCCTTCTTTAAAAATTTCCCGTCTGCGTTGGTCGTGGTGGTGCTGGGTGTTGGGCTGAATGAGTTTTTTCGAGTGGTCATTCCGGCTTGGTATCTGGGCGATACGGCCCATCAGCACATGGTGCAGATTCCGACCATTGCGCTGGGAAAAAGTTTATTTTCGATTTTCGATTTTCCTGATTTTAGCATTCTTGGCAACCTGAAAATATACGGGATTGCGGCTACGATTGCGCTCGTGGCCAGTCTCGAAACGTTACTGAACCTTGAAGCGTCTGACCGGCTCGACTCAGCCAAACGGATATCGTCTACGAGTCAGGAACTGGTGGCGCAGGGTGTAGGCAATATCGTGTCGGGTCTGATTGGGGGTTTACCCGTCACGTCAGTCGTGGTGCGCACATCGGCCAATGTTTATAGCGGAGGGCGAACCCGAATGTCGGCTATTATACATGGCGTTCTTATTATGGGAGCGGTATTTCTGGGTGGGCCACTGTTGAATCTTGTTCCTTTGTCGTGTCTGGCGGCCGTGTTGATTATGGTCGGCTATAAACTAGCCAAACCATCCATTTTCAAAAAGACGTATCGTGATGGCTGGAGCCAGTTTGTTCCGTTCATTGTAACGGTAACCGGAATTGTCTTCACTGACTTGTTAATCGGTATCATACTCGGTTCGGTGGTCGGTATCATTTATGTGCTCTATACCAATTTTCAGTCTACATTCAAGCTGGCGCGTGATGGCCACAAAGTGACGATTGAGTTTGAAAAAGATCTGTATTTTCTGAGTAAACCTCAATTAAAGGAAGCTCTTGGTACACTTAAGGAGGGTGATGATGTTTTAATTGACGGTAGTAAGGCGCCCTTTATTGACCACGATATTTTCAATATGTTGCACGATTATCGAGAAATAGCTAAAGTACAGGGTATTGGCTACGAACTCAAAAATGTAGTCTTGAATCGTCGGCAGCGGAAGCCAAAAGAAGTGGGTAAGCCCGCTAAAAATCAGCCACTTCCTGACCCATTTCAGTAGAGACATGAGCGTTTGCGCCTTTTGGGTCAAACAGATGCCAAAGTCAGCATCTTTACGAAAAACAGTCTCATGCGCCGATTTTTTCAGGTTGGTATTCTGGTAGCCGTCATGATTCGTAGTTACGGTCAGTCTGTTCAGTTCTGGCTGACTGACCCCGGCCGACCCGTTTTGTTCAGTAAGCAAGTTCCTTTTTCGTTCACCAGTGCCACCAAAACCAATGCAACCATCCATGTCGATGCGGCCAAAACGTATCAGACCATTGATGGGTTTGGCTATACGCTAACCGGCGGCAGCGCCATGCTGATAAATCGGATGGATGCTACAGCCCGCAATTCCCTGCTCAATGAATTATTTTCGACGGATGGGAAAGGCATTGGGGTTAGTTATCTGCGCCTGAGTATTGGCGCGTCGGACCTGGACGAACGGGTATTTTCGTATGACGATCTACCCAACGGCGAAACCGACCCGACGCTGGCTAAATTCAGCTTGGCACCCGATCAGGAACACTTGATTCCGGTCCTTAAACAGATTCTGACTATAAATCCTGCGATCAAAATTTTGGGCTCGCCCTGGTCGCCCCCAACCTGGATGAAGACAAATGGCAATACGAAAGGTGGGAGTTTGACACTCAAATACTACAACGCGTATGCCCGTTATTTTGTCAAATACATTCAGGGGATGCAGAAAGCAGGCATTCGGATTGATGCCATTACGATTCAAAATGAACCGCTGCATCCGGGTAATAACCCAAGTTTATTGATGCTGCCCGCAGAGCAGGCATTATTTATCAAAAAAGATCTGGGACCAGCCTTCAAAGCGGCTGGCCTTAAAACAAAAATTATCCTGTACGACCACAACGCCGACCGACCCGATTATCCGATTGAGGTTCTGAACGATCCTGAAGCCCGGAAATACGTAGATGGGTCGGCGTTTCACCTCTACGCTGGGCCAATTAGCGCCCTTTCGGAGGTTCACAAAGCCTATCCCGACAAAAATCTGTATTTCACCGAGCAATGGATTGGTGCCCCCGGCAATCTGAAAGGTGATTTGGCCTGGCACGTTCGGGAACTCATTATCGGGGCTACCCGCAACTGGAGCCGAATCGTATTGCAGTGGAATCTAGCCGCCGACCCGGAGCAGAAACCACATACGCTTGGCGGCTGCGATCGGTGTTTGGGCGCTCTGACCATAAACGGCAATACCGTGAAGCGGAATCCAGCTTACTACAATGTAGCCGTGGCCTCGAAATTTGTCCGGCCCGGCTCGATCCGTATTGAATCTGACCTGCCAAAATCACTCCCTAATGTTGCCTTCAAAACGCCCGATGGTCATACGGTTCTGATTGTCCTGAACGATAGCCCATCAACCCAACAATTCAACATCGAGAGTCAGGGTAAACAGGCGGGTGCCCGTTTGCCAGGTGGTGCCGTAGGCACCTACATGTGGTGAGATAGGGTAGAAGACCCAGTTGAAATACAGGGATGTGACAAATAATATACGCCTTTTAAGTAAACGGACAATGAATAATTAGTAATGCAAGTAGGTTGATTATTAGATTGTTATTCATTATCCATTTATTTGTAAGATGCTGAACATGATCCGTAATACTGGTTTTTTCGCCCTTTTTCTCGCCTGTACGTTATCAGGAGAATGGACGTTGCCCGATACAATTTCTTTGGTAACAAAGCCCAGTCATGACTTTCCGATGGAGCTTACAGCCTTTACACCTTATGCTGATAATCCGGTTTTTTCGGGTACTGGTACGGACACCTGGGATCAGAAAATTAGGGAACGGGGCTATATTCTTCGGGAAAATGACACCTATCATCTTTGGTATACCGGTTACCGGGAGGGTAAAAATCAGACCCGATCACTGGGGTATGCAACATCGACAGACGGGTTAACCTGGACACGCTACAAAGGCAATCCTATCCATCAATCGACCTGGGTAGAAGACATGACAGTGCTTAAGTCCGGCAACACCTATTATATGTTTGCCGAGGGACAAAACGATGTAGCTCACATACTTACCTCAACGGATCGGATTAATTGGCAGGAAAAAGGGCCAATCGATATTCGGTATGCGAATGGCCAGCCGATCAGCAAAGGGCCGTATGGTACACCAACAATCTGGAAAGAGAATGATATTTGGTATCTTTTTTACGAACGAAAAGATCAGGCCGTCTGGCTGGCCACTTCCAAAGACCTGAATATATGGACGAACGTGCAGGATGAGCCGGTGCTCACGAAAGGACCGGACGCATACGACCAATACGCAGTGGCGATGAACCAGGTAATTCGCTACAAAGGGTTTTATTATGCGTACTACCACGCATCGGCCTTTGCCGACTGGCACGAGTGGACAACCAACGTAGCGGTATCGAGCGACCTGATTCACTGGACGAAATTCGCCGGTAATCCAATTATCGGCGGCAATAAATCGAGCGGTATTTTGGTGAACGATGGCACCGGCTACCGACTCTACACTATGCACCCGTCTGTAAGCGTATTTTTGCCGAAGCATACGCAGAAATAAATGCGTTTACTCAGTCGAAACAGCTTCTTCAAATCCATCTCGACTTTACTAATCATGCCGCTTGTTGTGGCAAATACTGAGTAATGCTAATATATTTATTGTGTAAAGAAATGAATTTGCAGTAATAATTAAAATTCATTTCTTTTGTCTGGTAAATAATTAATTATCATTAATTTGAAATAGTTAACTTGAGTGCGATAAATTAGTGTAAGTTTAAATGCCTTTGCTTATCCTTCTCCTCTTGATAACCTTTCGTTCTATTACAACCTACTAAATATGAAGATTAGGCAGTCATTATATAATGCTGACCGGTGGAAATTAGTAACCGAAACAAACGAATTTTCGGCACAACAAGCTCAATTGGTACTAGCTTTTGGCGAACGTAACCTACTCCACAAGCCCGATCTGTACAACGAACTTCGGGAACAATACCCAGCCGCCGATATTGTGATTAACTCCACGGCTGGAGAAATCTTTGACGATAAAGTCAGCGACAGCACCATCATTGTCACGGCAATTGAATTCGAAAAAACGACTATTCGCACAACGCAGGTCGATATTAAGGATCACCACGAAAGCTACGAAGTGGGGGCACAACTGGCTCGGGTGCTGGATGATGAGACGCTGGCCGCTGTTTTTATTATCTCCGATGGCAGTCGGGTCAATGGTAGTAAATTAATCGACGCGCTTAATAGTAGTCTGGATCGGCCCGTGCCCATTACAGGAGGACTGGCTGGCGATGCGGCCCGGTTTGAACAAACCTTAGTGGGCCTTAATCAACAACCGGCTGTCGGCAAAATTATTGGTATTGGGCTTTATGGCACAAATCTCACCGTTGGCACCAGTTCTATGGGTGGGTGGGATGTATTTGGACCTGAGCGGGAAGTGACTCGCTCCGAATACAATGTACTCTACGAAATTGGTGGCAAACCGGCACTTGATTTATACAAGGAATATCTGGGAAAATGGGCCAAAAGCCTGCCCTCTGCCGCTTTATTGTTCCCGTTATCAATACGTACCTCGCCTGATTCAGCACCGGTAGTCCGTACCATTTTATCGATTGATGAGGCTACGAAGAGTATGAATTTTGCGGGTGAAATGCCCGAAAAAAGTTTTGTGCGATTTATGAAGGCTAACCTCGACCGACTCGTAGAAGCGTCGGGAGTGGCGGCTCATACATTAATGAAACAACTGACAGTAGAGCCCGAATTAGTTATTCTGGTGAGCTGTGTTGGGCGAAAGCTGGTATTGGGTCAGCGGGTAGAGGAAGAAGTAGAAGCCGTTCGCGACGTAGTTGGTACCGGGCCGGTAATCACTGGTTTTTATTCGTACGGCGAAATATCGCCTTCGGCACCCAATGCCCGTTGCGAACTTCATAATCAAACGATGACCATTACCGCCTTATCGGAAAAATAAAGCATGGAAACGAAGGCAATACACAAAGTACTCTCCAGGCAGATTAACAAGTACCTCACTGACGAGTGTTTACAGCACGAACACTTTCAACATTTTGTGAAAGCGGTTAATGAGTCCTATCACAACTTCGAGCGTGACAAAGAGCTATTTGAGCATTCCTCCTCAATGAATGAGCGCGAATACGCCGACATCAACCAAAAACTCAAAGAAGAAATCGGGCAGCGTCGGCAATACGTGGAAAAAATGATCGAAGCCATTCGGACGCTGGATGTACCGGAAGACGATAATATGCCAGATTTTGATTCCGATAATCTGATTGGACTGGTTGATTTTCTGCATCGGCAAATCGAACGTCGGAAAAAGATTGAAACAGAGCTTCGCCAGTCAAAAGAGATAGCGGAACAGGCAACTCAGGCCAAATCTGACTTTCTGTCGATGATGAGTCATGAGATTCGGACGCCCCTGAACGGCATTGTTGGTATGACGTACCTGATGCTTGAGGAAGAAGTGTCTCCCACTATCGCCGAAAACTTAAAAACGTTACAGTTCTCGATCGAACATCTTCAGGCGTTGATCAACGATATTCTGGATTTCAGTAAAATTGAAGCGGGGAAAGCCGAACTGGAAAAAACAAACTTCGACCTGAAGCAACTCGTATCGAACATCAAACGGGCACACCAGTTCAAGGCGGAGGAAAACGGCAACCGCATCCGGCTGATGGTTGATGATGATATACCTAAGTCGCTGATCGGTGATCCACTTCGAATTGGCCAGGTCTTATCAAATCTGGTTTCTAACGCCAGCAAGTTTACCCATCAGGGAACCATCACGATTGAGCTGTCGATGGTTCAGAAGACAATCGAAATCGCCAGCATCTACGTGTCGGTAAAAGATACAGGCATTGGCATTCCCTTCGATAAGCAAGTAGCTATTTTTGAGATGTTTACACAAGCTAACTCGGCCACCACGCGCAAATTTGGCGGTACCGGCCTGGGCTTGGTCATCACTAAAAAATTGCTGCAACTTCATGGCAGTACCATCACGGTAGAAAGTGAAGAGGGCAAAGGGGCCATGTTTTCCTTTACGCTTGATTTGCCGATTGGTACAACCCTTAAACCTACATACACGCCCAACGAAACGATTAATAATCACCAGCTTAAGGGCATTCGCGTTCTATTGGTTGAAGACTATCCCGTGAATGTGACGATAGCCGTTAAGTTTCTAACCAAGTGGGGAATAGAGGTTGATGTTGCTGAAAATGGCCAACTGGGTTTCGATAAGTTCTTCACCCAGGACCAAACTCTCAAGCCGTATGACATTGTGCTAATGGATTTGCAGATGCCGGTTATGGATGGCTACACCTCCACCGCCAAAATCAGAGAAGTGAACACTACAATTCCCATTATTGCGTTGACGGCTTCGGCGATGGATAATAATAAAGACAAGGCCATCCGGGCGGGCATCAATGACTACCTGACCAAGCCATTCAATCCCATCGACTTATTTCAAAAACTGGTTAAATTCAGCAACGGACACAATTGATTTTATAATGGATTGTGCAATAAGATATACTGAAATATAGAAAAGCATTATTCGGAAAATCGGCAATTTTTGTGCTACAACTACCGAATAGTATGACTCTCTGACAGTTGTAGCACTATTTTATCACTATTCTACCAGTTCGAGCTTAGGATTATTGCCAGCATCACAATTCATGCGGTAAGTACGCCCCATCATCTCAGTAGTCTTTCCACAAGGGCAGCAGTTAGTGGAGTTTTTTTCTAATTCTGGATAACAATCGGCAGAAGGTGTTCAACCGATTATTCGGATGGCTGGGTGATGCTACGGTGCGTAAAATTCGGAACAAACTACTCGGACCATCCATCATATTTCGGCCTATTGCCGCCGTCGGGCATCCCGAAGAAACCTGGTGGCACTTCACACCTGAAATTCTCGAACAGTATTTGGGGGTTCTTGGCTTCGGCGACGTTCATCTTAGCTACCATAACCAGTTTTTTGCCCAGCACAACAAGAGCCAGCTTATGTACACGTTGGTCGCTACACGCACAGTTCCTATGAAGGCGCCTTAGCGTGTATGTCAATCCAATACGGGCTATAATTCGACGATTTGTACCAATTAGCGTAAGTCTATGCCAGCCTGCCAGGCTTGCCAAAAGGCGAGTTCGTGTCCCGAAACGACGTTTCAACCTTTATGTATTAACGGTTCAGACCCTCTACAAGCATTCCGACCATAGTCATGAGTCTACGAACGGAACTGGCTTAATTGAGGATTAGCTTCTGCGCATTTGTAAGCAATATTCTTTGGCAGGATACTTGTTATACGTAACCTGTCTATGAAAAACTCGTGACGATTCTGGTGCGTTTTCCCTGATTTTCCACAAGTGCTTGTCTCCACACCATGATTTCTACTATAGAGCTAACGTTGCCAAAAACGTCAAGTAAAAGCCACTACGTCTGGTACATTTCCTTAGTTATTCTCATTGGTTGTCAGCTATGGATGGTTTACTGTTCGGCGGTCAACATGCCTTATCGGGATGATTATACATTTCTTGTTGATGTCATCCACCTTAAAGCCATGCCGATAACAATACAGAGTCTGGTCGATATACTGCTCGTACCGCACGGGCCGCATAATGAGCACATGATTGTATTTGCTCGACTCTCGGCTATTCTTGATTATCTGATTGAGGGCGAACTCAACTTTAGAACGTTGTTCTTCGTGGGCAATATGATGCTGATTGCTACAGTTTTGCTTTTGCACCATATTGCCCGCCGGGCAGGTTTAACGGGGGTGCAAATAGTGCCGATAGCGCTCATGTTATTTCAGCCACAATATTACGAGAGTACAACAACCTGGGCCATTTGTGCCCTTCAGCACGTACCGGCGCTTTTCTTTGCTTTTCTGGCCTTTTACCTCTTGTCCCGGCCTTCGACACTATTATTTATTCTTAGCATTCCAATGGCCTGGCTGGCTGCTTTTTCTAATGGCAATGGCCTGGCTGTGCTCATGGCCGGTTTCCTGATGTTGCTGGTTGCTGGACAACGTCGTAGGCTGGCGATCTGGCTGATGTTTTCTGTTGTGTCTTTTCTGATGTATTATCAGTATACTCATGCGCATCAATCGTCCAGCGCGTTAGGGAACCTAATCCATCCCTTACGGGTACTGGGTGGCTTTTTTGTGTTAAGCGGCTCATTAGGCGTACTGTTCACCCGGTCACTTGTATGGATTGGCGTGCTTGGTTTAGGTAGTACGCTTGTATCGCTTAGCGTGGTAGGAACGCTCCTGATTCGGCTCACTGGTTTCTCGCACTGGTTAAAACGTTTGCCGCCAGTCTTACAGCAATTCGTCATTAAATGGTCAGTACCAGGCAGTCAAACAGGTTCGATACCCCTTATTGCCTGCTACTTTTATTTGATAATAACTATTTTGGGTATTGCCTTTGCCCGAAGTCTTGGCTGGCATTATGGCTTATTATCCCCCCGTTTTATTTGGTTCACAACCGTACTGGTCGCTGTTGGTTATCTGCTGACTATGATCTGGTTACGACCTGTTTATCGGGTTCGAACAGGTCATGTTGTCTTGCTCTTTAGTTTGTATTTTAACCTTCATTCCTATTGGCTTAACCTCGATGAGATCGTTACGATTCGCAAATCTCTGATTAGCGATTTGCACAACTGGCGCGAAAATGAACTACTGATTACCATGCCATCCGACGAGAAGACATTTGACAGGTATTATGGGGTAATACTTCGGGAAGCTATTCAGAAAGGTATCTACAGCTTACCTAAAGCTGAATTTGAGTCTGCCGTTGCCAGCCCATCTATACTTATTGATAATCACCTGAGGCTAGTCGAAAAAGATAGCATTTTTAGCTATGTCGAACGTCAGCACGATGAGTTGACACTGGCTAGCAACGCCTTACCGCCAATTAGTACCGGCATGAATGGAGCCTATCTACTGCTGCAATCCACTCAGCACACCTTTGTGTGGCCTGTTGACCAGAGTGCCGGAAAATTAGCCCGTTTTTTATTAAACGGAAAGCCAATCGTGAGTGCTAATGTCGCCACCATTTTTATGGATATGCTGCCAGAGGCTTCATACCGGGTAGGGCGATTGTACAAGCCAAATGGCCAGTGGCAGGCTACGTATAGTAACACCGTCATCAAGGTTGAGCCTACTACCTCTCCTGCGTTGGGCGTGCTGCCCAATCGTTTATCAGCCCTCACGGTTCCTCAGTTCCATTGAGTCACCTGTAGTCATTGGCTGGCCCAACCAGATGTAAAAGTCCTGCCCGAATACCTTCTTATCCACCCCATAATCCACTACACCGATGGACGTTTCCTCAAAATATTTCTCAGTACTCAGTTCCCCAAGTCCTTATCATATCAGGTATGTCTGGCGTTTTTTGGTAGACATCCACCGGGTTGGCAAGTTAAGAGAGCTTATTTCCTTCGTATTATGGGAAATTAATCACCGCCTTCGCGTCTATCATTTTGGAAATCAGTACGTTAAATTCGCCGGAAATCCGGGTTTCTCCATGACAAATGAAGGTAGCAATCTGCCTGAAAACGTTATAACAAGCTCATTTTTAACGGAACAGGGGCTGTGTTTTCAACCCGTACCGGTCGATTGGAAATACTGCGCTCAAACGACCGACGGTGTTCTTTGGGGCTGTTGTTATAGCGACTTGAAGGCTCTGTATTACAGCGATGACCAAAGCCGGTCGGCTGTTCTCGTTCATGAGTTCGCGCATCCAATTACATCGTTATTTATTAGCCAGCAAAACGTATTGTTCGTTTGCGCCAACGGTGTTGTTTATAAAAGCGATAATCGGGCTAATTCCTTTAAAGTCGTTTTGCCGCTATCCAGCCCCATTAGCTACTTTTTGTTCAACAACGGCATGACCGAACTGCCCGATCATACTCTGATGGTTGGTGAATATGGCTCTATCTGGCATGGAAAAACGTGGCAGAATCTGGCATTTCTATATTACTCGTCTGATGGCGGAGATACCTGGAGTACCGCCGATTTCCTGCTGCGACAGGGCGTGAATAAGCATATTCATCTGGTGAAGTACTGTGCCCGACTGAACGCAATCTTACTGACCGACGGCGATAATAAAAAGCAAGTTTGGGTAAACTCGGCTCTGACTCACTTCAACAAACAAGCTGGCAACCAAAAAGACGGCTGGCGTTTGATTAATAAATACCATCATCAAACGGGCGGCTACACATCAATGGCCGAAACGGAGGAGGCTATTTTGTTTGGTAGTGATTATCTGGGAGGAACAAACTTTATTGTCAAGACAGCCGATGGGAAACAGTTTGAAAAGCTGGTCTTGCCCGACCCATACCGTCGCAGCCCCGTTATGAATATGGTCGCCCGCCAGTCAATGGTTGGTACTGAAGTATGGGCTGCTTCTTACAGTTGCCTCTCTGGTGATGCTAAAAGCTTACTGATGTGTACCAACGACTCGGGCAAATCCTGGGCGCGGGTTATTGAGTTCGACGGTACAAAGCATGAAGTTCGTCTGGCCAGTTCGTCAACCAGTCCATCCAGTACGCTTTATATCTCTATCACGGAGTTTGGCAATTAATAGGACCAACATCGCCACCGGGTCTATAAATTGGAACGAGAGCCTGCAAAATTCGTTTAGTTAACTTCCTTGTGATACCATTAAACGCGAAAACGCCCCAAATTCAGCGAATTTGGGGCGTTTAGACAACGTGTCCCGGTAGGAAGTAGCGGGCTCGAACCGCTGACCTCTGCTCTGTCAAAGCAGCGCTCTGAACCAACTGAGCTAACCTCCTTTGAACCTAGCCGATGATTCATCGACCAGACTGCAAAACTACAAAACTTCTGCGTTCTGTAAAGGAGTACGGTAAACTTTTTGCGAGGGAATTCGCCATAACAGGACAAATCCGATTATGAAAAGGACCAGCAAGGCTAATATGCTATTTCGCATGCTGCCCGTGAGTTGTTCAATAAGGCCGTAAATGAGGGTACCGAAAACGATGGACGTTTTTTCGGTTACGTCGTAGAAACTGAAATAGGACGCGGTGTCGCTGGTGGCCGGAATGAGTTTGGAATAGGTGGAGCGCGACAGGGATTGAATGCCGCCCATCACTAAGCCGACGACGGCCGCCAACACGAAAAACTGCGACTCGGTTTGTACAAAGTAGGCGGCTGTGCAAACGCAAATCCAGATCACAACAGCCGTCATTAGGGCGTAGGTGTTGCCAATCCGCTCCGACAGCCGCGAGAAGCCATATGCGCCCGGAATAGCTACTAATTGAATTAGCAAAATCGTGATAATCAAACTCTGGCCGGGGAGCCGTAATTCATCGCTTCCGAAAATTGTCGCCACATACATCACGGTCTGAACGGCCATGTTGTATACAAAAAAGGCAACCAGAAAACGTTTCGCCAGAGGCCGCTCCTGCAAGTCGGCCCAGACGTGGCGCAACTCTTTAAAGCCGTTCAGCAGATAATTGCCGCCGGGTTCGACTTTTGTCGTTTTCCTGATACCATCGGGCAACCGGCTAAAGGGAATTTGGGCGAAACCAATCCACCACAGACCCACGGTCAGGAAGGCAATCCGGGAAGCCATTGCTTCAGAGATGTTCCCGAACCAGTCGCGCTTCAAAATGACCAGTAGGTTAAACACCATCAGCAGGACGCTCCCCAAATAGCCCATCGAAAAGCCACGGGCACTGACCCGATCATACTGGTCTTCGGTGGCAATGTCGGGCAGATATGAGTTATAGAATACGATACTGCCGCTCCAGCCAATAAGGCTGAGCCAGAAGCAGATAATAGCAAGGGTTGTGGTTTCCTTTGTAAAAAAATAGAGCAGACTGCAACTGATGGCCCCTGTGTAGCAAAAGGCTTTCATGAACGTTTTCTTTTTGCCGCTGTAATCCGCAATGGCCGAGCAAATTGGCGACAGGAGGGCCGTAAAAAGAAAAGCGGCCGAGATGGTGTAGGAGAATAAGACCGAATTTTTGATCGACAAGCCCAGGAAATTAATGATAGGACCGCCAGACTCATTCAGGGCGGTCGCTGAGAAATAGACGGGGAAAATACTGGATACGATGACCAGTGAATGTACCGAGTTGGCCCAGTCGTAAAATGTCCAGGCAGTGAGTATACGGGGAGAGTTTTTTTGCATAAAAGAGGGAGGGTGGAAGGGTCAGATTGGCTACAGGACCATCACCGACAGCCTGTGAAGTTCTGGCAGACTGGCGTTTTGGTGAATAGACAACGCGAGTTTATTCACTCTTTTAGTCATTCGCTAATTCACTCGTTAAAAAGTTTATCACCGCTCTTGTAAAGGCATGATTCGAGTCACCTGCCACCATATGGCCCGCATCGGCAACACTCACACTAAGAACGTGTGGAACAGCTTCTAAAAACTCCGTCATGACTTTCTCACTCACTACGTCGCTGATGCCCCCGCGTACGATAAGCGTTGGAACGGTCAGGGCATGGGCGGCCCGGTATAACCGCGCTTCGTTTTGGGTTTGCTGCGATCCGTCGGTGCGGTCGAGACCGGAATTTTGCCGCCAGAGTGCCAGCATTTTCGGATCCCAATGCCAGTAATAGCGAGCTTCGCCGTTTGCTCCTTTGCGAAGCCGCAGGTTCTTCTCTAACCGGCTGTTGTCTGACGGGCGCGGGCGGTGGGGCAGGTAAGCAGCCACGGCTTCGGCGGCTTCATCCAGAGAAGCAAACCCGTCCTGATTACCACTCATGAAGGCAAAAATTCGCTCAATACCTTTCTGTTCGCTGCGCGGGGCAATGTCAACCAGGACAATGGCTGTGCAGAAGGATTCTGTGCCCGGCTGGCGTTCACCTTCGGCGATGAGGGCTGTCATGCCACCCATCGATGCGCCAACCCAAGCCGGTTTTCGGGCGAGTTGGGCACTAACAGCCCGTAGATCGCTGGCCAGATAATCAATCCCATAATGCCCTTCTGGCGACCAGTCGCTGTCGCCGTGTCCACGGGCATCGAGCGCCAGGGCATACCAACCCGCATCGGCGAGTAGTTTGGCCGTATCGCCCCACGAGTGCCGGGTTTGTCCTCCACCGTGCAGGAGTATTACGGGCCGGTGAGTGGGGTCGCCCCAGGCATCGGCCGTCAAAAAAAAGCCTGGTTCTGTTTCAAACGTCATACGGATGAACGAGTAAATGAGCGAGATGCCGGATGACATTCGCTCCTTCACTCGTTAAAGAGATGGATCAAATTCGAGATTAATGTCAGACTCTTTGCCGTCTACCGGGGCGTGTTGACGCAGAATGAGTTTGCTCTTATCCAGTTGAATAATAGGAAAATTGCCTTTGAAACCTGACACATCCACATCAATGGATTTGTTATCGGAGGCCAGCGTCCAGGTGCCCCCGTTAATGACCGAGTTGGATTGTTTAGGGTCGAGGGCGCGAACAGTTCCATTATTTCGAAACTGCATATTCAGATCATATAATACCTGAGTCGCCAGATTCAGTCGGCTTTTATTGATTTCCTGCCCTTCGGTGGTCGATACCCGAACCGTCCGCCAGTTGTTGGCAACCAGCAAATCCGTTTGCGAAGCCGTGGTGGGAGCCACGGTATCGTCTTTTTTGCAATTGGTTAGGCCACCCAAAAGCACGGTGAAGACAAGCAGAAATCGAATGGTATTCATAGTGGGATAAATTCGTTTTGTACGTTTGTAATTGACAGGATAACGAGCAGCGTTCCCCGATTCGTTTACTGACCGGGTCACTTTGCGCCCTTAAAATTCCGTAGTTTTGATGAAAACTCAAGCAATGCGCGTTCCATTTGGCTTTTTCTTTGTGTGGATAGCTGGTTTTTGGCTAGGTAATTATCCATTGGCAATGGCTCAACAGCAGTGCGCCGACCGGCTCACCTTCACGCCCGTTAGTCAGCCAAACCAGATTGAGTGGAGCAAATTTCCGGATTTTACGCTGCCGTTTCCGGTTATTTATGGTGGTCCGCGTTTTACGGATACACAGGCAAGTCCCTTGAAGCACGGTTTCAGTCATTTGGTTGATATTAAAGATAGTGAATACGGGTCGCTGGTGCAGCCAAAGCAGCGGGCTATTGTATATTATGGGGTGGCAACGGGCCTGAATCAGCCCTGGGAGACAATCGAAAGTCCCTGGAACAATGATCTCAACGCGTACCGGGCTAAGTGGGACCGTTTTTTGTCGGATCTGGCGGGTGGACAAAAAAACGCGGCTGGCTTGTATATCCTTCCCGTCAATCGACTGGCGCTGGATATCGAGCGATTTCTGGAAACCGATACCCGAATTATAAAACTTAAACAGGACACCAGCATCCCGGAAATATACCGGAAATTGTCGGATACCGACTTTGTGGCGGCTTACAAAAAAGCCATGCGAAATCTGTATGCTGAAGGGTTACGATACATCCGTCAACATGCCGATCTGACGGGTATCAGTGTGAGCAGCTACGCCGATACCCCAGTGCTGAATACCTACCTTAACGTGCCGACATTTACCTGGGCCGATTGGACAACGAATCTCAGTCGGACTAATTACATCGTTCAGGATTCGACCGGGCGTGGTATCGGCGGACCGTATTATGATCAATTGGATGCTTTGTCGCCTTCTGCCTATTATTACTACGATTACCCGAACCCATTAGCGAAGGATTATCTGGCTTATCTGTTGTTTCAGGTGGAGGTACAACGGGCCTGGAGCAACAAGCCTGTTGTGCCCTGGGTCTGGTTGCGATACCACGATAGTTCGACCAGTTACCCGAATTTTATCCAACCGTTTATGGCAGAAGCGACGGCCATCTTTCCGTTTTTTTCAGGTGCCGCCGGACTTTGGCTCTGGGAAAACCCAACCCTAACGCAAACCCGCACCGATACCTACGCGGCTTATGAACACTTTACGCATGGACTGTATCGGCTGTCGCGCTTTGCCGATATGTTTCAGGGCAGTTATGAACTAGTCATCGAAACGCCCGCCCGCGACCTGATGGAGAAGCAACTGCCTGTTTGGCGGGGCGTTGTGAAAGAAAACAAAATCCTGATTGCCGCCCAGAATCCATATGCCGCCGACGGCGCAAAAACCAGCCTGATGGTTCGTTATAAATCGTGGCAGCAGACCATCGAACTGACCGGACGCGAAGTCTACCTGTGCCGCTTCGACATGGGAACGGTCACGGCTACGGAACCTGCTTTTGCTGACATTACGGTGTTTCCAAACCCTGTCCAAACGACTCTTTCGATTTCATTCGGGCGGCTGCCTGCCGCGCCTACCCAACTTATTCTGTTGAACACAATGGGCCAACCGGTCGTTATAAGGGAGGTTAACAGTGTTAAGGAGCTGATAAAGGTGAATCATCTGCCCGCCGGATTGTATTTTCTCCGAATCCAGAATGAAACCGGAAGCCAAACAAAAAAAATAGTCATCAGCCCTGAGTGAAAATAGGGTTACACAGAAATTCAGGGAGAAGAAAAGAGATTCGCTGAGTATATTTTCTTCTCCCTATAACAACCTTTTTGTTTTAAGATCATGCCTAACCAACTCCAATACGAAACGAGTCCGTACCTCCTCCAGCACGCCGAAAATCCGGTTGACTGGTATCCTTGGGGAGACGAAGCTTTAGCCAAAGCTATTGCCGAAGACAAACCGATTTTGGTCAGTATTGGCTACTCAGCCTGCCATTGGTGCCACGTTATGGAACGTGAATCGTTTGAAAAGGAAGACGTCGCCCGAGTGATGAATAATCAGTTCGTTTGTATTAAAGTCGACCGGGAGGAACGCCCCGATGTGGATTCCATTTATATGGATGCGGTGCAGGCAATGGGCGTGCAGGGCGGTTGGCCGCTCAATGTGTTTCTGATGCCCGATGCCAAACCATTTTATGGCGTTACATACCTGCCAAAGAGAAATTGGGTTAATTTATTAGACAGCATTCGCACCGCTTTCGATAACAATCGCGACGATTTGGTACAGTCGGCGGAAGGGTTCGCCAGAGAACTGAATCTGACCGATGCCGAACGCTACGGACTGACGCAAAACGACCCGCTATTCTCTACAGAAACACTCGACGTATTGTATCGGAAAATAGCCGTAAAGGCCGATGATGAAAAGGGGGGTATGCGTCGGGCACCGAAGTTTCCAATGCCCAGTGTCTGGCGATTTCTGCTGCGCTATTATGATGCCGTTGGTAACGACGCTGAAACGTCTGGGCTGCAACCATCCGGGGTTCGGCCTTCCGGGATGCGGCCTTCCGATCAAGCACTTCAGCAGGTCAAAATAACACTTGATCGGATGGCGCTTGGGGGTATCTATGATCAACTCGGCGGTGGCTTTGCCCGCTATTCCACCGATGGCGACTGGTTTGCACCCCATTTCGAGAAAATGCTTTATGATAATGGTCAACTCCTGACGCTGTACGCTGAGGGCTATAGTTTAACTAGAAGTCCTTTATATAAACACGTTGTCTACCAAACGATTGGCTTTGCTCAGCGTGAGCTATTGAGCCCGGAAGGCGGCTTTTATTCGGCCCTTGATGCCGACAGCGAAGGCGTAGAAGGGAAGTTTTATACGTTCACAACCCCCGAATTGAAGGAAATTTTGAGTGGTCCGACACTCGGTGGTCCGGCATCCGGTGATCCGACACTCGGTGGTCTGTCATCTGGTACTACAGCACATGAATCAGATTACGACTGGTTTGCCGAATTATATACTATTACTGACGAAGGAAATTGGGAACACGGTCTCAATATTTTGCATCGGACCGAGTCTGATGAGTCGTTTGCTGAGCGCAAGGGCTGGTCGTTGGCCGACTTGAATGTGCGGCTGGATGCCACGCATACCCGGTTGTTAAAGGTGCGTAACGAAAGCATCAGACCGGGTTTGGATGACAAGATTTTGTGTTCGTGGAATGGCCTGATGCTGAAAGGGCTGGCTACGTCTTACCGCGTTTTTGGTGAGCCGGAATTTCTGACACTGGCCCTGAGATTAGCGTATTTCCTGCTGAAAAAAATGCGCGATTCCCGAAACGGTCGGCTTTGGCATACCTATAAAAACCGCGACGGCGGACAGGGCCGAGCCAAGCAGGCTGGTTTTCTGGATGACTACGCTGCCGTGATCGACGGACTGCTGGCCCTTTATCAGGCTACGTTCACCGAAAGCTGGCTAACCGAAGCCGACCAACTAACGCAGTATGTGCTGGCTAATTTTGCCGACTCAACCGTGGACGATCTCACCGGCCCAGAACCGTTCTTTTTCTTTACCGACAAAAATAGCGAAGAACTTATCGCCCGGAAAAAAGAACTATTCGATAATGTCATTCCCTCGTCGAACTCAATGATGGCCGAAAATCTGTATACGCTGAGCTTGCTTCTCGACCGTCCAGACTATGCCGAACGCGCTGACCAGATGCTGGGGCGGATACAGCCAATGGTACAGCAAAATGCCGATTACCTGACTAATTGGGCGGCTCAGTTCGCGTTGCGTGCCCGGCCCACCGCCGAAATCGCTATCGTTGGCCCCGATGCCGAACAGTTTCGGGCGGAGCTGGATGCTAAATTTTATCCTAATAAAGTGCTTTGCGGTCGAGTCACGTCGGGTACAACCGATAGGAGTGAGTTGCCGCTTTTACAACATAGAGGGCCCATTGACGGGCAAACCGCCGTGTATGTCTGTTATAATCGGGCCTGTCAGTTGCCTGTTACGAGCGTAGCTGATGTGTGGCCCTTGCTGCATTGATTGGAAATGATTTATAAAAATGACCAACCGCTTAATAAGTCGATTAGGGAAGAAGTAGAATAAAAAATACATTCATGCCGAATTTCATAGTACAAAACAACTAAATGTTCATTTTGTACTATGTTGATTCTTAGTAGCTTATGTTTCTACTGATTTGATGAATAGTTTAACTACACTATCTGTCGGGCATGAAAACTACATCTATCTACCAATGGCTTACGAGCCTCCTTTTCGTTGCGGCACTTTCAGGTTGCACAGACCACCGTATTCCGGTCGTTACGCCGGGATCAGACCCTGGCCGCCTGCGCGTGAAAACCATTACCCAGGACCAGCCGGGCAACACAGCTAAGGTAAGCTCGTTCAAATACGATGCCCAGGGTCGGCTAAATTTGATTATCGCCTATCAAACGCCTGATAGCACGCTGGCACCGGTCGAGAACAGCGTTTTTCAATATGATGCCCAAAATCGGCTTACCCAGCTTCAGCGCACGACTGTCCGTCGGGGATCAGAGTCGGAACTATATACCTACACCTATAATTCATTTGGGCAGGTAGCCGGGATTGGGTATAAAAACAGTAATCCAATTTATACCTGGAGTGTGGTTCCTCAATACGATGCCAGTAACCGGGTCGTGGGAAATACCAAATCATTTACTGTACTGGGCGTTTTAACTAATGAGAGCAGTGCGTTCACCTTTACGGGGAATAACCTGACGTTTGCTACGACGACAGGACAGGCGGTCCAAAGAGGTTTTACACTTCCTCCCGAGACCATCACCAGAACATTTACGTATGATACGAACGTAAACCCCTTCTATGGCGTATTTGTCATTCCGGACCCATTTGTGTTTGCTTTGCCACCTGCGGGCGGGATTATCAGCTACTACACTTACTACGGTGGTATCGCTAATATGCTCAACCTGAGCCAGAATAACGTACTTTCCGACGGAACGAGCACTTATGCCTATACCTATAACAGTACTAACCTGCCCACAAGCCGGATTACTACGACTGGCGGGCAGGTTGTCGAAACGTTACGTTACGAATACGAAGCCTATTGAGTAATTGGATGGGTGTGACAACCCGTGTACGGTTTTCGGTACACGGGTTGTCATAACTCGTTACGGATGGTACGTAAGGCCGTCGAGCGCTTTATCCACTTTTCGGTTTTCGCCATACACAATCAGGCCGACCAGATCCTGGTTATCATCCGTGCATTTCGCCATTTCTGCGTGGTTCCCTTCTTCATTTTTGGTGGAAAATAGGGGACTCGTGTAAATGCCAATAGTAAGTTCCCGTTGCTTTGCCCGCTGGAAAGCCCGTTTCAACTGGGCTTCATCATCTGCCTTATAAATGAGTATTGGCTGTTTAATAAAGGGTAAGTACGTCGATTGAGACGCATTTATAAAAGCCTGCCCGTGTGTTTCCGGGAACCGAATCGCGACAGAACTAGCCAGAAAAGCGGCTACATTTAGTTTTTGCCAGGTTTGTAAATCCTCCCGGATAACGATGGCGATTTTGGTGTCGAACATGAATTTATTGCGTGAGGTATATAGTTAGTAGCTGATATTTTGATGGAAAAATAGCCGTCACACCTCTCCCCATGCCGTAAGCACCAGTGTCCGGCGGCCTCCATCATTCCGATGTTCTCCTAAATAAATACCCTGCCAAGTGCCGAGATTCAACCGTCCATTTGTGATGGGAATGGTAACCGAATGGCCCAACATGGCCGCTTTCAAGTGGGCGGGCATATCGTCTGAACCTTCGTAATTGTGCTGGAAATAGGACGCATTTTCTGGTACAGTCTTATTGAAAAACCGCTCAAAATCACCTCGGACAGTGGGGTCAGCATTTTCATTGATGGTCAAACTCGCCGACGTATGCTGGATAAAAATGTGCAGCAAGCCGACCTTAATCCGTTGCAAATCGGGAAATTCACGTTCAATAATGCGGGTAATTAAATGAAAGCCACGGGAATAGGCGGGTAGGTGAAGGGTGTGTTGGAAAACAGACATGGCAGATAAATAAATGCAGGCTAAAAAAATATTGGAAAATAACTATCTTAGGTATGAATCAGTTGTCATCGTTACTGTTCGATTTTGGTGAATACTTACAGATAGTAAGCAAATTCACAGACTAATGCTTTTATGAAAGTTCTGTACTTTTTACTGCTCGGAATAGTACTAAGTCGACCCGTAGTGGCGCAGAAAGATTCCGCTACGGTCAGTCACCCTATACGCCGTTCATTTATTGATTACGATGAAGAAATCATGTACTACGGTAAACGAAACCAGTACTTTACCGTACGAATTTTTCAGAAAAATGGCACATTATTTCGACTTGATTCGTATACTCTTCTGCCTAAAACGCTGGCCAATGGGATTCCGCTGGATAGCGTGAACCGAATTATACGGCATGGCCCCACAAAAATCATGTATTTAACCGGGAAGGTATACATAAGCTGCGAATACACGAACAATTTCCTGAATGGCCCTTTTATGGTACTGTATGAAGACGGTAGTGTTAAACGCCGGGAATATTACCGAAATGGACGCCTGGCCAAAAGCTATTGTTATACACCCGATGGGACGAAGCAAGCCTGTCCCCCTTTTTATCAGGCGGCTCAATTTCTGGGGAATCCGAACGAATTGTCAACCTATATAAAACAAAAGCTGGGAACCGTGATTGACGGCGAGCGCATCAGGATAATTACAGCTGCACTGGTAATCAACGAAATAGGACAGGTCACAAAGATTGGGGTAACTATTAATTCCGATCCATCGGCCAGTGCACAAATGCTTGATGCCGTGGGCTATATTCAGCAGGTTATTCGAAATATGCCCGAGTGGACGCCGGAGAAATTCAACTGGAAACCCGCCATGAACGATGGAGTTGCTATCTCATCAACCTGTGTTTTAACTGTGTTTCGTTATAACGGACTAGTACGGTACAATCTGTCTTACCGGCTATAAAACGAATACAGGCGTCTAGCTCTTCAGGGGAATTTCCATTAACAACAGTATTGCATTATTCGATAAAGCCTCAAATTCTACGTCTTCATTCTGTATATTCATCAACGACAGCCCGTCGCGTTCATGGAGTAATCTATTCTGTACTTCAAAAACACCACTTAAAATAAATACGAAAATTCCGGTTGGCTGAATGCCTTTTTTTGCCTGATAAATTCCGTCTTTCCGACCATCGTATTTTCCAATAAAACCGCTGCTTCCCCGGTTGTGATTGAGGCCGGTAGAATTTAGAAAAAAAATGGGTATAAGTTTATTTTTATCTGTAAGATCAAAACTTGTTTGCTGGATTTTTGGTAAAAAATCACTTGATGTATTGGGTAACCAAATCTGTAAAAAATTAATTAACTCGGCCTCATAAGGATTAATGATTTCGTAATCCATTCCGTTGGACAGCGAAAAAACAGTAGCTTGTCCGGCTTCCAGAAAACCAGTACCCAAACTGGTTTTGTATTCAAGACCGCCAACAATAGGAAGGATAAGTATATCTGTATTTTCGGCTACCTGCATTTTTATAGTATGCCCAGCCGTCAATGTATCATCATTCAACATCTGTAGTGATCCGAAAGGTTGTCTATTTTCAGCGTTATACTGACCAAAATTAAAACTATGGTAGCTCCTGAAATAGTCTATTTGTAAGCATCCTCGTTGGTCGGCCAGATAAAGTTGAGCCTGGGTCTGCGTATCCATATCGGCTTAAATTAGCTAAAGTCTTCTTTCTGAAAGGAGGCAATACTAAGGTAGGGTTGTAGCGTAATCAGATCCGTATCAACTTCGTTGCCGTTTCGTAATGCCTCTCGCTGGTCTCCATAGGTAATAAGCAATTGATTATCAATGGTATCAATCCAGGTTAGTGGGTCACTATAAAATAAGATAGCGACTCTGTGCGCATTTTTATCCTGAACGTGAGATTGGATAATCTCAAACTTGAATTGTGTAAATGGAAGACATAACTTTCCTGATGCATTTACAATCTCAGGAATGATTTTATTTAACTGTTTGATATAACCAATAGCGGCCGTACTCGTTAAATAATTCAATTGTTCGGCATTGGGTACATTATCCAATAGCTCCTGAAACGTAGTATATTTTTGCTCCTGATTATAAAACTGCGCCTGCATATAAAACTCCATGTAGGTATCATCAAAAACGAATTTATCCCATGCTTTTTGAGACAATACGTCAATGATTTTACGATAGCTCAGTCGGATAATACCATTTACCATACCGGAGAAAAAAATTAATTGCGAAGCCGTTTAAAATTTCGGATGTACTTAACTATTAGGAACGATTTTGTCAGCATGACAAAAAGTACTCAATTTTAGAGCTAAAAAAAGTTTAAGTCATTCATGTGCTAATTTATTAGGCACTTACCACAACTGAAAAGGCCAGTACGTAGCCTGCCGAAATACTGCCCGTAACCGTTGCCAATTCAGTCGCAATGGAATCGGAAAATACATTGTCCGATTCATTTTTAGTGTCTTGTGCTCCCTTGGTATAGCCGGACGATTGCGCTGTGGTATAAACGGTATTACTGATGTCGTAAGGAAAGGCAATCTGCGTGACCAGCAAGGATTTTCCCGCAGCATTGTACACATGAACGTGAATATGGGGCGCTCTGCCCGAATACCAGCCCGGAAAAATAGATGTGAATGAAACCAATCCATTGGCATCGCTTGCCTGTCGGCCCCGTAAGAAATCTACGGTCGTAAAATTGACGCTTTGCATGCCACTTCCGCCATATTCAGAGTAATAGCCATCTTTATCGCAGTGCCAGATATCAACCAACGCGCCCGCTAAGGCAGCGCAGCTATTATTGTTGTTTTTGATCGTTATGTTGATCGTAAACGCTACCCCGGTTCTATCAGAACGAATATCTTTCCTGACGAAATTTGCGGGTACTTTCGTTGGGAAAGGGCCTTCGGTTTCGCTTGGCGAGGTTGTACAGTTACTAGACGAACTGCCATTTGATGTGCCGGTAGACGTACCGGTTCCGGTACTTGTGGTGGTAACCGGATCAACAGCCGAAGAGGAGCAAGCGCCAACAAGCGGGGCAACGGCTGCGATGCCAAGTAAACTGCCAAAACCTCGTTTCAAAAATTCTTTACGTTCCATATGACTGATCAACTAGATGTTGGTTGCTTTCACTCAGTAGCGCACGAAAGGGGTGTTTCGTTGCACAGAGCACCCATTTGTAGGTAAACCCCCTAATTGTGTCGGTGAATGTCCTGTATCTCGACGTAGGCGATTACGATCCGAAGCGACTCTGGAAATCAGCTTCGTAACTGGCACCAATCGGTATTTCGCGCCCCTCTATAAAAATAGTCTTGTTACGGACGGCGTCAATACGATTCAGCGGCACGATATAGGATCGGTGAACCCGAACAAAACCCGTTCCGGGAAGCCGCTCCAGCATCGCTTTCATGGTCATCCGGGCCACAATGGGTCTAGCCCCTCCAGTTTTAGTTGAATCGCTTTTCTCTGGTTGAAGGTGAATTTTCAGGTAATCGTCCAACCCTTCAATAAACAAAATATCAGCCAGCGCAATCTTGTGTAAGCTATAATCGGCCCGGACGTATAAATAGGTGTCGATGGATTTGTCGGTCTGTTGTTGCCACCGATAAAAATCAGCCGCTTTATTGGCTGCCTGTAAAAAACGCTCGTAGGTAAAGGGTTTCAATAGATAATCTACCGCATTGAGCGTGAACCCTTCGACCGCATATTCGGCATAGGCCGTCGTGAAAATAACCATCCGGTTCATCGCTGCGACTGGCTGGGACTGATTGGCCGGAATAGAACTGATCGCTTTGTAAAAGTCAATGCCCGACATCGACGGCATATTAATGTCTAAAAATAGTAGATCGGTTGGGAACTGCTCCAGATGCCGTAACGCTTCGTCAGTACGCGTGAAGGTTTTTTGCAGATCAATAAAATCGACTTGCTGACAGAAATGTGTTAGTACCCGCAGGGCAGGGGGCTCGTCGTCTAAAGCAATGGCGCGAATCATGCTAGTGTAATGGATAAATCGGCGGTAAAACTATCCGGTTTGTCGCTGATAATCAGCCGGTGCCGCTCGGGATACAAGAGTTGTAAACGAGCTTTCGTATTGGTCAACCCAATGCCGCTGGCCACCGCCGTTGGCTGAAATACCCGTACTTTTTTGTTAAAAACATGACAACGGAGATCACGTTCATTCAGAGTTATCGTAATGTGAATGGCCGAAGGCTCTTCAGGACTGACACCGTATTTAAAGGCATTCTCAATGAATGAAATCAGGAGTAACGGGGCAATTTGTTTGCCATTGGCATGCCCCTCGACAGTAAAATCAATTTGCGCGGTATCACCCAGCCGTAGCTTTTGCAGGGCAATATACTGGCCGATGTAGTCTAATTCGTTTCCTAAGGAAACCTGGTTTTTCTGTGACTCCTGAATAACATAACGCAGAAACGAAGACAGTTGAACAATCGCATCAGCCGTTGGGGGCGATTCGACAATCGCCAGTGAATAGATGCTGTTGAGCGTATTGAACAAAAAATGCGGATTAATCTGGGCTTTCAGGTACGAAAGTTCGGTCTGGATTTTTTCGCGTTCGGTTTCTCGCCAGCGGTTATTGATGCGTAGGGCGAGAGCGAGCAGAAACCCAACTAACGTCAGGAAAAACGTTTGGCTGAGTTCAGACGGTAAGTCCGATTGCTGAGGTCCCGATTCCGGAAACCGGTCGGGCGGAAACTGGTTTGGGGGAAACGGTGGGCGACCACTTTCCGGAAATGGGGGCGGGGGCCTGCGCTCCAATTTGTCTGGTGGTGGGTTCTGATGCCTTGC
>CAXVWN010000255.1:0-14094 GCA_964263725.1 Spirosoma sp. | reverse complement strand
CCTCCTAACGTCGGAATGACAGGAAAAAAGTTGGAATTTATTCCTGATTAGTTAGCTGTCCGGCCAGCGATTTTAAGGCTGACGCCAAGCCTTCGAGCCGGGGAGCAATATCGCCCTCCGATCCCATAAATGCACTAAACTCAGATGTTTGAGTCGCCAGCGTATCCAAGAGTTGGGCTAGTTCACCCGTATTAATCTGGTCACTTTCCAACTGCGTTTTTACCTGTTCGAGCGTAGCAGAAATGTCCGTAGCGTTCTCGGCTTTGTTCAGTTGGGCAAGCCACTGGTCAATAACACCCAAGCCACTTTGTGGGGTTGTGTTGGCCGTTTCGCTCTCCAAAACGTCCATTGTCGAGTCGAGCAGATCGGTAGATTCTTCGTGAGAAAACATATTAAAACTGGTTACTGAAGTTACGCAGCGCATGGGCTAACTGCGTAAGTTGATGGGAAGTTGTACTATCAACGACCGGCTCGTGCGACAGAATCGACGTATGACTGGCCATACTAAGCAACAGATGCCGGATTTTTTCCAGATCGAAATGGCCTGTTTTCAAATGATCTCGCAGAGCGGCTATTTCGGCCATAATTCGTTCGGCACCCACATCGCCCGGTAATGCATTTAACCAGCCTTCGAGTAATAAAATGCCTTGCTCGGCTGAAAGTGTGGTTACGTTTCCTTCACCGAAAGCGCCCAGCGTATCTGTAAGCATCCGGTGTTCAAGTGTGGTTCCTGTTCCTTCCATAGTGTATGTAGTGAATTTTGCTTTTGTGAACTGGTGGTTGTCTTTTACCCCAAATACACAAAAGCAGCGTTATGAATTACTTCCGAAATGTCGTAAAATTTTTGACAAACTCTCCAATCCACCCGTCCAGGTGCCCTCGGAAGTGGGGTCTTCAGCTACTTCCTGCGTTTTGTCAGCCAAGCTTGTCAGCAATTCCCGGATATAGTGTTCATCGGGTTGGGCTGCCTGCAAAGCCGTGCGAAGTTCGTTAAGCTGCCCTTTTATTTGGTCCAGATTGGAGTCGCTTTGCAACGCTTGTAGCCAGCCATCAATGAGCATGATTCCCTGGGCGGGCGAAACCGCAAACCGGTCGTTGTCCCGAAGCGTAGTGAGGGTATCACTGAGCATACCCTCTTCTAAAATAGTTGATCCTGCCATACTGAAAAGGTTTGGGGTTGATCGCTACAGCCTATAAAGTTTCAAGACCATAGACACAAAAATTTCGCCAAGAGCGATATAACTGCAACACCGAAAATACTGTGTTACCAATCCGCTGATGATTTATTGCCATTGCAATAACCCGGCCTGAGGATGCTTTGTTTAGTGCGAATACGCGATTTTCTGCGGGTGGTGTCGGTTTCTCAAAACCGGCACCACCCGCAGAAAACAACACTACAAAAATTAGTTTAATATTGCGACCGGCCTCCCGACTGACTGGAGTCTGTATCGCCGGTGCCGCCCGAAACGCCTATACCCGCAACCCGCGACGTGTCACTTCGGGACGAATGGGAGACCGATGAATTATCGCCATTTCCACTTTGTGAATTATCCGTATAATTGTCGCCCGAAAAACGATCTTCCTGCGAACCGCCGTTACTCCCTGTTGTATCGTCCATATCGACAGTTGAGTCATTGCTAATCGTGCCGCCATTGCGGTCCGACAAGTCATCGGCATTTGTGTCTACTGCCGAAATTCCCGTTCCGCTGTTGGTTGATTCACCACCCACCGTACTCGTCATCGGAGCCTGACCGCCGGTGTTCGCTTTTTTAGAACCATCCAGTAACTGACTAAAACTTTGCAGCGCTTCTGATAAACTATTGAGCTTCGGCTGACTATCGCCATCGGCTTTTTTAGTGATTTGCGATGTCTGTTCGGTCAAACCTTTCAGAATAGACTGAACCTGCGTCCCGTCAATAGTGCCGCTTTGCAGTTCAGCTTTTAACTCGCTCAGGCCACTAACGATGGAATTGTCACCCTGATCGGCAGTTTTTAGAAAACTGATCCAACTGTCGATCAGCGAAATGCCATCCACTGGGGATATGCTGGTTATGTCGCCGTTGAAGGCATTGACAGTCGTGTTAATTAAATTCGAAGCATGCTGATCTATTGCCATTATTATCTTTGGTTTTGGATTAGGAAATAAGACTTACTGCCTGCCGATGCAGGTTTTCGAGCATAGCAATCAATTGCGAAAGCTCCGTTTGTTCGGCACTGGCTTCGGGCGAAGCCGCTACGTTTCGGGTTTGTTCAATTAGCTCCTGTAACAACCCTGCAATTTGCTGATTGTCAATTCGGTTGTAACGATTCGCGGTATCGATTTCCGGGCGTAGCCTTTCCAACGTTTCGGCAATGTCATCGGTCGCTTCATCGCCTGCTTCGTCGAGCCGGTTTAACCATTTGTCAATAAGCGACAGGCCATCGGATGCCGTCGTTTCATTAATTTCCCCGTCGAATGTATTTACCGTCTGCCCGATGAGCGAGAGCTGGTTTTGGTCGTTCGAGATCATAGTTCGTATCGTTAAATAGTTGATTTGTTGTACATCGTATCACCGTTATGTCGTCAAAAACGAACTACCGCCAGAGATAATTTGTGTACTGACGAAAAGTCGATTCTAATGAGCCATAACGTTGAATCAGTTAGTTTTGAGAAAAGAACCGACTCCTCCAATGATTGTTTGTTTGGGGAACGGTTTTCTATCCAATTTCCAGATTAGCTTGATTACGTATGGATACCACTCGTTTACAACCCGAATTACAGTATCAATTTGCCCGCAGTGGTGGAGCGGGTGGGCAGAATGTTAACAAAGTAGCGACGAAGGCGGAGCTACGTTTCGACGTTCGTAACTCAACGATATTAACCGATGAGGAGCGGGCTATTTTAGAAGAAAAATTAGCCAAAAAACTGACTACCGAGGGCGAATTAGTACTCACTCACCAGACCGAGCGAACCCAATTAGCCAACAAGGAGAAAGTAACTAAGAAGTTTTACCGTCTTATTGAAAAAGCGTTTGAGAAGCCCAAACCCCGCAAAGCGACGAAACCCTCAAAAGCATCCGTAGAGAAACGGATTACCGGCAAAAAGCAAAAAGGGGATGTTAAATCAACACGTAAAAAAGTAGATTATTAGGGGGCTTATGGCATTAACGTCTAAACGTTTGTATCGTATTCTGTTCAGCGTCATTGCGTTAGCTGGCTTTGGCTTACTGATTAGTGCCTGGATTGTGAAACCAGCTCCGACACGACCGCCAAACGTCGTCTTGTTTTTCATGGACGATATGGGCTACGGCGATTTGTCCGTTACGGGCGCGTTGGGTTACACGACCCCCAATCTGGATCGTATGGCTGCCGAAGGCACGCGTTTTACGAATTTCCTCGCGGCTCAGGCTGTTTGCAGCGCGTCGCGGGCGGCCCTCCTGACGGGATGCTATCCTAATCGATTGGGCATTTCGGGGGCTTTGGGGCCTAATTCGCCCATCGGTCTGAATCCAAATGAAGAAACCCTGGCCGATTTGTTAAAACAGCGCGGTTATGCTACGGGCATTTTTGGTAAATGGCATCTGGGCGATAAGCAGCAATTTCTTCCTTTGCAACAAGGCTTCGACGAATATTATGGCGTGCCGTATTCGCACGATATGTGGCCGCTACACCCGAATCAGGCTAACGCCAAATACCCACCTCTGCGTTGGATCAATGGCAATGAGCCAGCGCAGGAAATCAGGGATTTAGACGATGCCAGCCATATCACATCAACTGTTACAGAGCGGGCGGTTTCCTTCATTCGGAAGCATAAAGCGAAGCCGTTTTTTCTGTACATACCCCATCCATTGCCGCACGTACCGCTGGCCGCTTCGGCCCAGTTCAAAGGGAAAAGTGCGCACGGTATCTTCGGCGACGTAATTACAGAACTGGATGGAGCCGTGGGGCAAGTGCTGGCTGAGTTGAAACAACAAGGTTTGGATAATAATACGCTGGTTATTTTCATCAGCGACAACGGTCCCTGGCTAAATTATGGCGACCATGCCGGTTCGGCGGGTGGATTTCGGGAAGGAAAAGGAACGACGTTTGAAGGTGGCCATCGTGTGCCGTGTCTGGTTCGCTGGCCGGGTGTCGTGCCCGCCGGTCGGGTAAGTAACAAATTGCTGACCACGATGGATATTCTGCCGACGGTGGCCAAACTCTGTGGCGCGAAATTGCCAAAACAACGGATCGACGGTGTCGATTGGATTGCGTTGCTGAAAGGTGATAATACCGTTACGCCCCGCGATCATTTCTATTATTACTACCGAAAAAACAGTTTGGAAGCCGTTCGGCAGGGCGATTGGAAACTAGTGTTTGCCCACCCCGGCCGAACATACGAAGGTTTTCTGCCGGGCCAGAATGGCCAGCCGGGGCCCAGTACAGAGAGCCACGAATTCTCGATGGCTTTGTATGATCTTCGGCGCGACCCCGGTGAACGTTACGATGTTCGGGAGCAACATCCCGAACTCGTTGCCAAATTGGAGAAGATAGCTGAAGAAGCCCGTGCCGATCTGGGCGATGACCTTCAAAAACGAACCGGCGCTAACGTTCGCGAACCGGGTCGGGTTACTAACTAACGAACGATGTTGTCCCGATCAAACAGTTACTGTCTAAAATACCCCCAACCCCCTGAAGGGGGATTTGCTCACTCTCGAACTAAGCCCCCTTCAGGGGGTTGGGGGTATTTTAGACAGTAACTGACAGGAATTAGAAAACAGTATCTTTTGACTCCGTTAATTTTCCTCTGTGCCTAAACGTAGCTAATACTCCATGACTCTATTGACATCTTGCCGGACTGCCTCCCTCAAATCGGCTTTCCTGATCGTATTACTTTTCCTTCTTTTGTCCGCTTCTTATGCCGCCCCGCCCTGTACGCCCGTTGGTTTGCAGTGCGAACATTTGGTCAATCCGCTTGGTATTGACACACCCGCGCCCCGGCTTACGTGGCGACTGAATGATGCGCGAAAGGGAGCGAAACAACTGGCGTATCAGCTGTATATTGGTGTCGATTCTGTGGAGGTGAGCCGGGGAAAAGGAATCAACTGGTTATCAGGCAAGGTGATGTCCGATGCACAACTGATTACGTATGCGGGCAAAGCGCTACAGCCATTTACCAAATACTACTGGCGGGTGGAGGTCTGGGATAAAGATGGCAAGCCGTCCACATCATCAGTTTCCAGTTTTGAAACCGGTTTGATGAACAGCAAAAACTGGCAGGGTGCCTGGATCAGTGATGTTAGCGACGTGGCACTGAAACCGGCTCCTTACTTCCGAAAAGCCTTCGACGCGAAAAAGAAAATCAAATCGGCGCGGGCTTACATTGCGGCTGGTGGCTTGTATGAGTTATATCTGAACGGTCAGAAAGTAGGTAATCATCGGCTGGATCCCATGTACACGCGCTTCGACCGCCGGACGCTCTACGTTACGTATGATGTTACGGCGCAATTGCAATCGGGTAAAAACGCTATCGGTGTCTTGCTGGGAAATGGCTGGTACAACCACCAGTCAACGGCCGTCTGGTTTTTCGATAAAGCGCCCTGGCGGGCGCGGCCCACGTTTTGTCTGGACCTGCGCGTTACCTATGAAGACGGTTCTGTCGAAACGATTACGTCTGGAAAAGATTGGAAAACGGCCCTGAGTCCTATTGTTTTTAATAGCATTTACACGGCTGAACATTATGACGCCCGCCTGGAACACCCCGGTTGGAATACGTCAAACTTCGATGATTCGAAATGGAAAGAGGTCATTTTGCGGGCGGCTCCATCTACCAATGTCGTTGCTCAAGTCGTGCATCCGATACGAAATGTGGAAACGATTCCGGCCAAAAGCATCACCAAAATCAACGACACCGTTTTCGTGTATGATCTGGGCAGAACAATTGCGGGCGTTAGCCAACTTCGTGTAAAAGGGCTATCGGGCACCACGTTACGGTTGAAACATGCCGAACGGCTGTACAAAAATGGCCGGGTTGACCAGTCGAATATCGACGCCCACTACCGCCCAACCGATACCACCGACCCGTTCCAGACCGACATCTTTATCCTGAGTGGCAAAGGCGAAGAAACGTTTATGCCCCGTTTCAACTACAAGGGTTTTCAGTATGTTGAAGTAACCAGCAGTCAGCCAGTTGAGTTGACAAAGGAAAATCTAACGGGTTATTTCATGCACAGCGATGTGCCGGTTGTCGGACAAGTAAAATCGGCGAATCCAACCTTAGACAAAATCTGGTGGGCAACCAATAACTCCTATCTGTCAAACCTGTTTGGCTATCCTACTGACTGTCCACAACGCGAAAAAAACGGCTGGACCGGCGACGCGCACATTGCCGTTGAAACGGGACTTTACAACTTTGACGGTATCACGATTTACGAAAAATGGCTGGCCGATCACCGCGACGAGCAGCAACCGAATGGCGTTCTGCCGTCCATTATTCCAACGGGCGGCTGGGGTTACGAATGGGGCAACGGTCCCGACTGGACGAGTACCATCGCCATTATTCCCTGGAATGTTTATCTGTTCTATGGCGATAAGAAAATCCTGGTGGATAACTACGAAAATATCAAACGGTATGTCGATCACATTAATGAACAAAGTCCTTCGGGCCTGACAACCTGGGGCTTGGGCGATTGGGTGCCGGTCAAATCGAAATCGCCAGTGGAGTTTACGTCGTCGGTTTACTACTTTACGGATGTTTCAATTCTGGCAAAAACGGCGAAATTGCTGGGCAAGCAAGCGGATTTCGACACGTATTCGGCGCTGGCTACCAAAATCAAAAATGCGTTTAATGCCAAATACCTGGACCGAAAAACAGGCATTTACGGCAGTGGTTTACAAACCGAATTGAGTACATCCCTGCATTGGGGGCTGGTGCCCGACGAGCTAAAAAGCAAAGTAGCTGCCAATCTTGCTAACCGGGTGATGGCTGATAACAATCACATTGATGTGGGTTTACTGGGAACAAAAGCCATTCTGAATGCCCTCAGCGACAACGGCCAATCCGATCTGGCTTACAAAGTGGCTTCGCAGGAAACGTTTCCATCCTGGGGCTGGTGGATTGTTAATGGCGCGACAACGCTGTACGAAAACTGGCCAATTGACGCCAAGAGCGATATCTCTATGAACCACATTATGTTTGGCGAAATTGGTGCCTGGTATTACAAAGCGTTAGGCGGTCTGAAACCCGATCCAGCACAACCGGGTTTTAAAAATGTATTGATAGAACCGCACTTTGTCGCGGGTCTGGATCATTTCGAAGCCACGCATGAGAGTCCGTATGGCACGATTCGCTCGTCGTGGAAAAGAGCGGGAACGGACATCTCGTATTCGCTAACGATTCCGCCCAATTCAACGGCTACCCTGCATTTGCCGGGTGTGGCTTCTCCTCAAAAATTACAAGCTGGCACGTATCAGTTTGACATAAAATAGGGTTTGTTGGTTTTGGGTTCTCAAACCTGACACACTCGCGTCAGCAATAGCGTCGGGTTTGAGAACCCAACGCCCGACACTAAAACACCGAAACCAACAAACCCTATTTTATCCCTTTATCTACAACTCCCGAATCTGCACGTTTTTGTACCAGACGCGCTCTTTTGGGCTGTGGTTCTGAAACGCAATTTTACCTTTGGCGTGGGGCGTCGCGTAGGGCCAGTTTGCGAATTTACTTTTGGTGACTAAGGTCTTCCAGGCGTCAGAACCGTATTCGTAATCGACTACTTTTTTGCCGTTCAGAAAGTGCTCAACGTGATTATTGTTGACCACAATGCGGCCTTTGTTCCATTCGCCGGGGGCTTTTGCAACCGTAAAATCCGACGGGGGAATCATATCGTAATCGGCACCGGTCATTTGGGTATCTTTCAATTTATAAGGCTTCCCCTCAGCATCCAGATACCCTTTATCGTCGATGACTTGGTATTCAGGACCTGACATGTATGTCGATTTAATGTCGGGGCTGTCTGTTATTTTGTAAACAACGCCACTGTTGCTGCCTTTGGGAATTTTGAACTCGAACTCCAGTTCAAAGTTTTCGTATTCTTTGTCCGTTACCAGATCGCCACCCGTACCGTCGGGAGTCATGGCTCCGTCTTCAACATACCAGCCCACAACGCCCTCTTTATGATAGCTATGCCAGCCTTTTATGGTCTTGCCATCAAACAGTGACGTCCACTTTGGGGGCGCTGCAAATGCTATTGCGCTGAGTAGAAGGCAGGGAATAATTAACTTTTTCATGTAGTTTGGAATTTTGGGTTAAATGTAGAAAAAAAGAGAACGCAGTTGATATAACCTGTAAATGGCTATGTCAACTGCGTTCTCTATCTTATCCAATTATAATTAGCTCGCCATCTCACGGGCCGCCTGCGGATCGTTGTATTTTCGATCTAATCCGTCTGTCGATTTCTGGTCGGAACGGTCCGTTCCTGAAATCATATCCTGTGCCGTAATACTGCTTTCGTCGGCCATTTCGCGAGGAAATTTCTGGGCTTCCTTCGCTTCTTCCGGGCGTTCGCCTGGCTGGTTTTGGTCGGCATCTTTCGCATTTACATCGTACGGATGCGCTGAATCACCGGTATCGGGTTTGTCTTCCATGCCCTGATCGTCTGGCCCTGCGGCCAGGCCCTCATACTGAGTTCCTTTTACCGGTTCGCCCGATGCGGGTTCGTTGGGTGCTATACCGGCTATGGCCGACGTAAACGTGCTCAACGTCCGGTCGTTTATTTCATGCGAACGGTTAGGCTGTTCCGGTTCCTGAATTTCAGGTACGGCTGGTCTGGGCGTGCCGGGCATTTCCGGAATTTCGGGACCAGGTACCGGGTTATACGGTGGTGTTTCCGGAATACCGGGTATGGGTTGTGTTGGGTCAGGCGATCCCGGTGTTGGTGGAATCATGTCGCCAACTGGATTACCAGAAATGAAGCTCCATCCCCCGAATGAATTCGTTGGTGTACTCTTGCTATCTGGCTCATCTTCAGAAGGCAAACCTGTGTTTACGGTTGATCCTGCGTCAGGATTTCCTGTGATGTCGCCAACGGCAATCGGGTCATCAGGCATAACCGATGGATCGAACATTGTGCCCGCGCGCAGGGCTGCTTCTGAGTTTTCGTACTTCTTTTTTTCGTCGCCTACTAAAGCCCGTTCTTCATCGCTGCCCAACCGAATGCGGGGCATATCGTCGGAGACATCAGATTCTGTATGACCGGTAGAGACTAATTTGCCATCTACCAACTTCACCATATTGGTTTCGGCCTGATCGGCGCTGAACATCGTTTCAGCATGTTCGCTGGATACGGTATCAGCCTGTCTGGCTCCATCGCTAAGATTCGCGTTGTTTTCCATGATCGTTGTGAATGTTTTAGGTCTATGAAGAACGATCAAGAAGGCAAAAGGTTTTTGTGTGATTTAGGTAGACTGGTCTTTTGCTTTATTAGCCGAAAGCCAAAAGGACTACCATTCAGACTATAAAAGTGAATCAAATAAAATCTCGGCGGGATGCAGGGCTTTACGACCTGTTCCATCTTTTATTTGATGGCGACAACTGGTGCCTGCGGCTGAAATAATGGCCTCTTCAGCTTTCCGTACCGCTGGAAATAAGACCAACTCGCCAATTTGCATGGAGAGATCGTAATGCTCCGTCTCATAGCCGAATGAACCCGCCATGCCGCAGCAACCCGACGGAATCAGTTGCACGGTATAATTGATTGGCAGTGAAAGAACTTTCTTGACCGGCGTCATAGAGGAAAGGGCTTTTTGATGGCAGTGGCCGTGAACTTTCACCAGATGGGCTTCCGTCGTGAACAGACTTCGGTCAACGCGTCCGGCGTCGGCTTCTCTGGCGAGCCATTCTTCAAACAGGAAAACGTTCTTGGCAATACGGTACGCATCATCTTTCAATTCGGCCGGAACAAGGTTCGGATATTCATCACGGAAGGTTAGAATGGCCGACGGTTCCAGACCAACCAACGGCGTTTCATCGGTAATCAGGTTTTTGAGCAGGGTCACGTTACGGATCGCGATTTCCTTTGCCTCATCCACTAAACCTTTCGACAAATAGGTTCGGCCACTCTCAAGGTGTTCAGGCAGTGTAACGGCATACCCTAATCGCTCCAGCAACTGAATCGCTTTTTGACCAACTTCTACATCGTTGTAGTTCGTAAATTCATCGGCGAAAAGCAGAACGGAGCCTAGTTGCGGCTCAACCGAACCGGTGCGTGATGACGGTGAATAGTTATTCCGGTTTTCGCGGCCTATTCGTTCGTTCCTCTCTTTTTTCTGTTCCCACCACCACTTTCGTAGCGTCGTTCCGGCCAGCTCCGGCATCGTGCGGTCGGGGTGGAAACCAACGGCGCGGTTCGCCAGCCGACGAAGGGCCGGGCTGTCGTAAATGGCGTTGTAAATCCAGGGCGCAAGGCTTGCCAGCCGCATCAGTTTGGTAAAGTTGCCGACCAGACGCGCCCGTAACGGAATCCCGGTTTCCCGATATTGCTGTTGCGTAAATTCGGCCTTCATCCGGGTCATATCTACACTGGATGGGCATTCGGCTTTGCAGGCTTTGCAGGACAAACACAAGTCCAGTACATCTTTAACCGCTTCGTAATCTTGTTCAGCCGGCGTTTCGGTTCGGCTGTAAAAATGCCGTAAAATATTGGCCCGCGCCCGTGTCGTGTCGTGTTCAAGCCGGGTAGCCATGTAGCTTGGGCACATCGTTCCCCCCGAAATTTCGGTTTTCCGACAGTCGCCGGAGCCGGAACATTTTTCGGCCAGTTCCAGCAAGCCGCCATCCTGCGAGAAGTCAAAGACCGTTTTTGGTTGTGGAATCACCACGTCAGCTTCCGAACGAAGTGACTCGTTCATAGGGGGCGTGTTGACTATTTTGCCGGGGTTAAACGTGTTCTGCGGGTCCCAGAGGTCCTTGACATCCTTGCACAACTGATAGTTTTCCGGCCCAAGCATAAACGCAATGCATTCGCCCCGCAGGCGACCGTCGCCATGTTCGCCGGAAAGGGAACCGCCGTATTTTTTGACCAGTTGCGCCGTGTCCATGAGCAACGCCCGGAACTTGGCCCGACCTCCAGACGACTTAAGGTTAATGAGCGGCAACACATGGATTTCGCCCGCTCCGGCATGAGCCGAGTATTCGAGTTTCAACCCGTGCTGCTCCCAAGCCATACGATCCAGTTCGTCGATGTAATCGGGTAAGTCGTGGACATCGACGGCGGTATCTTCAATCACATTCGCCGGTTTATCGTCGCCGGGAATATTGTACATGATACTCAAGCCCGCTTTGCGCAATGCCCAGGGTTTTTGGGTATCGGTATCAAACAGGGTGGGATAGGCGTATCCCAGTTCTTTCTGGCGCAAAGCCGTTACAAAATCAGCTGCTTTTTTGCTGACGCCTTCTGCCGTTTCGTCAAAAAACTCCACCATCAAAATAGCCTTCGGGTCCCCTTCGACAAACGTTCGGTTTTTGGCTTGTTCGATGTTGGTTTTTGTCAGTTGCAGGATATAATCGTCCACCAATTCGGAGGCTGAACACCCATGCGCTAACGCCACCAAATTGGCTTCGAGCGATTGGCGGATGGTGGCAAAGTGACCACAGACTAAAGCCGTTTCTTTTGGCGGCAACGGTAATAAATTCAGTTTCGCTTCGGTGATAAAGCAGAGCGTACCTTCTGACCCCGCAATAAGATGAGCGAAGTTGAATGATGCGGGACGTAGGTCAGGGAGCGTGGGGCTAGGAATAATTCCCATGTTCTGCTCGTTAAAAAACCCGACCAGCGCATCCAGCGCGTAGCCTGTATTTCGGCGGGTAACGGTTGGTTTGGGATACCCTTCGCGAATGTGTTGCTGAACATTTGGTTTCGACAGCCAGTCGCGAAACTGAGTATAGAGTCGTTGTTCCAGTGGACTCACGACGTTTTCGCCACGGCATTTTGAGTCGAATTGATCGCGGGTGAGTGGGCCAAACGTTACTTCGGCTCCGTCGCTTAACACTGCCCGAACTTCGAGTAAATGGTTGCGGGTAGTACCCCAGATTATAGAGTGCAACCCGCAGGAGTTATTGCCAATCATGCCGCCAATCATAGCCCGGCTGGCGGTACTTGTTTCGGGGCCGAATAATAAGCCGTGTGGTTTCAGAAACGCATTCAAATCGTCGCGGATAACACCCGGCTGAACGCGTACCCATTGCTCACCGGCATTGATATCCAGAATCTTACCGAAATATTTAGAGATGTCAACGACAATGCCGCTCCCCACGACTTGCCCCGCCAATGATGTTCCGGCTGCGCGGGGAATCAACCCTAATTTATGCTGTTGAGCAAATCGTAATAGCCGCTTAATATCGGCAACGGATCTGGGTAAAGCCACCGCTATCGGCATCTCCTGATAGACGGACGCATCGGTCGAGTACAGTATCCGTTGGGCCGTGTGTTCCGGTGAGTTATCGAAATACAGGTCGCCTTCGAAGGAGGGCAACAAGCTGGGGAAAGGCGGTTTTTGAGTCAGGAGGAACATAACTCAAAGGTACAAAGAAACTACTTATTGGTTGGCCGATAGCCTGTAGGCTCTGACAAGATAGAGTAGGGTACTTATTGATAACAAGGCGACAAAGAGATAGGAAGGCCACATGATAGCTTGTTTCTGATGATGCAAGCTTACCCACATAATTTGACCTGTAATGCTTAAAAATAACCCCACAACCAGAACCCGAAGTGTCGCCATTAACTGGTTTATATTTTGTCGCTGGCTGGCTATGTTTTCAGGCGTACGTGAACCGGGGAAATTCATCAGGCTGGTAGGCGTATAACGAATTGCCCAAAATAGACCCATCATACAGCCACATATAAGCGGCAGGATCAGCAGCATCGCAGGACTACCCCAGCGATTGGCTTGGCCGTTCCCATTAAAATGCATTGGTATTGGTTCCGAAATATATAGTGCCCCAACAATAGACAATGATACTAATGCAATGAATAGGGCAAGGGTTAAATAGTTGGCGCTACGCTCGTAAGTGTTCATTTCAATAAAAACTAGCTATCCAAAGCGACCTGTCTTGGTGCATTTACCACTATATCCTCAATGAATAATTGATGCTTGAGTTTATTATTTACTCTCTATCAGCAACCCACTTATGAAATATCTAGTCGTCGTAATGGCCGCGTAGTGAATGAACAATAATATCGGTGTCTGTTACTTCATACAGTATTCGGTGTTCGTCGGTAATTCGACGTGACCAAAGCCCTCGCTTGTCCCCTTTCAGAGCTTCGGGTTTGCCGATGCCTTCAAAGGGTGTTCGGCAACATTCTTCAAGAATACGGAAAATGCGTTTGAGTAATTTTGGCTCATAAGCGGCCCATTCTGACAAGTGTTCGAGTGCCTCGGACTGGATGCGCGTCGCTTTCATTTATCGACCATAAATTTCCTCACTTCGGCCATCACATCAATGGGTTCATTGCGCTCTAAAGCATCTGCAATTCGGGAGATGTCATCATAAGGAAGTGCATAGTCATGGTCGGAAGCTTCGTTTCGGGCGATTACATCGGCGGCTGGTTCTTCTGGTTTGACAATGATTTGTACCCGACGATTACCAAAATAGGCTTTGATGCTCTCGGCGAGATTCGATCCCGCTTTGTCGGCGTCAATATGAAAGACAATAGAGTCCATACGCTATATATTTTACCAAATATAACAAAAAACACGTCGTCATTTTATGGTAGACACTACCCTCTATCCAGCGCTTGCTTCAGCAATCCACCAATAAAGCTACCCATAAACGACAGAATCATGAAACCATAGAGGCCGAAAGTCTCAACGTCACGGTCGGCGGGGCCGTCGGGTGTGGGAGCGAAAATTATATAGCCGAGCCAGATGAGAGTGGCTTGGGCAACGGCCAGAAACCAGCCTTTGCGCGGTTCCAGAAAACCCAGACCTGTTGCTAAGGCTGTAGCCGCGAAATAGGGGAGGTGAATGGCGGGGGCAATTTTGATGCAGAATAAAATTATCGCGCTACTGATGAGCGTCAACCCCAGGTTAATTAGTAATCGACGGTCGAAGAAAGACGTATTCATGGTAATGAAAAAT
>CAXVWN010000254.1:0-19736 GCA_964263725.1 Spirosoma sp. | reverse complement strand
CGATCATGAATAAAAAGCCAGTATTGGCACCGGGCGAAGAAGGACTGCGTGATATTAAAATTGTAGAAGCGATCTACGAAGCTGCCCGAACAGGTCGGGAAGTGAAGATTAGCTAAAAAAAAATATGATTAAACTCAAATGGCTTAGGTGAACAAATGCCCTGTATTGTAATGCATTAGTAGAGGTAGTGTTTTAGTTGTATTCTAGTGGTGTTTTTGTTGTGGTATATAAAGTCGGGCGGCTCATTTGGTGAGCCGCCCGCTTTTTATTTATTTCGCTTGTCAACCCCGTCTGCTTATGAAACCTGCCGATTTTACCAACCTCTCCGCCGACCAGCAACTCGACACACTCTACTTCACAGGCGACATTCTCGCTAACCGTTATGAGGGTGAGAACATTTTCCTGCTCTATAACCTTCGGGATTTTTACGTCGAACTTCGCTACGACGCTTACAATAATAAGCTACATCAGGTCACGGCTTTCCGGGATACGGGCAAACTAGAACCTTATCTACCTTATTTGTCCGTCTAAATCTGGATTTTCTTCCTTGTCAGATCAAGCCATAACGCGCGGCCTTCACAGGTCCAGTGGGTATCACTTTTTAAATAAGGTGATAGAGGACTAGCCTTATAGACTTCATACGTATTGATTGTTGGCACCCGCAACTTTGGACTCGCCTGAATCCGCTCAATCAGGTGATTATATTCGCCCCGATTCGGTTCCAGAATACTGACTTTGTTGGGAATAAGAGAAAGATACACAGCATCAAAACCTAGTTTATTATAGCGTTCGGCTACAGCGTTGATACTGTCGACCAATACTGTAACCTCATTATCGGTCAGTCTGCCAAACGACGAGTTCAGGGTTTTGGTCGTATCTGTATCGCTGTGTAAAAAGACGTTTTTATGATCTTTCGACAGGCTAACACTTGCACTTTCCCGGTTGAACCAGTTGAGTGTCAGGCTTGCTTTGAATTCTTTAAACCAAAAAGCCCAATCGCGGCTGAAAAGAGCCGATTCGAGCCGTTCCTCTACATCGCTCCGATGAAATTCATTGCTAAGGCGCTGACGCAATGGCTGCGGTACAACAGGCGTTCGACTGGTATCGGCCTCAACAACAAATTCATTTACAGGACGGGCAAAGTGATCGCGAACGTGACGTTCTACCGATTCGATTAACAATACGTTTCGCTTTGTCGAGTCGAGTTGCACCCGTTGCTGATAGTCCCAGGCAACGCGCTGAAAGTGGCTCACGCGAAAGTCGTTTTCAGTGAGACGTTCTGGCTCCGAAAAACTATCGCCAATTATGTAAAGATGCGTCGAAGCCGTATCACTTGATAGGTTCGATGGTGCGCAAACGGGCTTATCTTCTTTAAACTGAGGCAGTGCCGAAAGCCGGTATAAGTCGCCAAACCGGTAATCATCTACAATAAATCCAGATTTGTAGAGCCAGTGCAACAGGGAACCCGACAAACCACCGCCCCATAAGATAAGGGTAACAACTAAAACTATATAGCGTACTACGCGCATGAGTGTGTAGATATAGGAAGTAGAATTAAAACCACTAATTTCTCCGCCCCAGATTATTTACCTTAATCGAATACTGAATAATTGCACAGCCTGTTGGGCACCACTGAGAATGTACAACTCATTAGTACGCTCATCAAATTGCAAGGCTACCGGGAAATCACTCGGGATGGGCCGGTCGTTCACGATGCGGCCGTTTAGATCGTAAAGCATCGTGAAACCACCCGATTTAATACTGATCAACTCAATACCTGCGCCAAGCCGATGGTAGCGAACGTTGTTTCCTCCTGATTGTAAGGCTCGGACATCAAACCGACGTTGTCCCTGCTGATCCAGTACGGATATTTCCGTATCTGTCGTACGCAGCAATAACCAGTTCGTTTGATCCTCATCCGGAAATAGCCGGAATGAACCATTTCGAACGGGCCGGTACAACTGCGTTCGTTTGGCAACCAGTCCGTTGGCCGTTAACGCAAGTAATTGTCCTTCATCGGTAATGGCTCGAATTTGTGTTTGGCTGGGTGGCAGAAGTGCTGGGCCAACAAAACGAATTTCGGGTTCTTCTTCGTTAGTCCGTTCAATCTTGGTCGGGAAATGAGGATACTGACTACCATTTTCGCGCCAGTGGTTTAACGTTCCATCTGATTGTATCGCCAACACATCCATACCTGCTGGCGTCACGATGACCTGAAATGGTAATTGTAACGCGCCTTTGTGGGGAGCCGTCATCAGCCGAACAAACGTTCGTCGTTGGCGGTCAAGAGCGTAAATATGACCATCCTGATGGGCAACCAACGCCACCATATTCCGCTGTTGGCTCCCACGTGGTCGAGCCAGAAACGATACGTCTATTCCTTTTGGTAGGGGAATGGCCTGGAGAGCCACCTTTTTGAATGTACGAACTGGGTCAGCTATGTACAGGGTTCGGTCGGTCATGAATAAGTATTGTAGCCTTCCATTATTCAGAAAGTCTACGCCTATTGCGTTGCTGCGAATAGGACCGTCAGTATTATTCTGTACCAGCTTGTCGCCGTCGGGGGTGACCAGTACAAATTGACCGGCATTGTTTTGGGCGTAAAACTGAGCCGAACTATCGCTTAGTGTACCCGTTACAATGGGTGCCGAAATGAGTGGCGCATTGAATTCTGTTTTCTTCTGTAATAATACCTTATTGAGTACGGCACTACTCGCCCGACGGGTAGTGCGGCCTAAAACGACAGTCGATTGGATATTTTCGTTTCCATAACTGGCCTGATAAGCCATGTTTTCCAGGTTCGCTAAGGCAGGACTGCCAGTAGCCGGGTCAGGCTGATCGAGTAGGTTCTGCCAGGCTAGCGGCCAGCTTGTCAGTACATTCGTTTGGCCCCGATTCAACCGGGCAAATGCGGTAAAATTGGCCGGTCTAAGCGTAGTATTTAACAACTCGGCCTGGCGCTCATCGGCTGTCCAGACTGCTCCGCGTTGCAGCTGTTGCAAATAATCCTGCAGCGCATCTTCGCTGTTGGCAACAATGAACGACGAGCCATGTTGCGTTATCCAGCTTTGCGAAAAGCCCGAAAAAAGACTGCTAAAAAGAGATGCGGGTAACTCGGGCACGTTGAGCAACAGCATCTTGTGTCCCAAATAACTCTTTGGTGAATCGGGCGTTTTAGCTCCCAGTCGGTACGCTACCTGCTGATAAGCGTTTGCGAGTTGTTTCCCATTTTGGGCGGTCAGAATCAGAATCTGCCGTAGCGAGCCTGTGGGCGATTCTAAGCGGCAAAGGAGGATATCGCTGCCCAAAGATTGATACAACGCTTTGGTTTCGGGCGCTATCTGCTTAAAACGTTCACGAAGAAAGCCGCTGGATGCCGACCCTAATAATTTGCTGAGCGACTGGCCAAAACGTGGCGCGTCGCTGATGCCAATGTGGTAAAGAGAGGCCGTGGTTTGCGGAATCAGATTGGCATGTTGAATACGTTGCGGAGTCTGGCTGGCAAACAAAGCCGCTACATCCCGCCGACCGCCAATCTGGTCAACTGCGTAACCAATCAGGTGAGAGCGAGACGCCGACTGACGGAATTGCAGATTTAATTCTTCGGGCAGAAATAGTCGAACTAATGATCCAACATTGCTAAATAATGATTGAAGCACTTCTGGTCGTACCGATAATCCGGCTAAGTGATCTCCGTCTACTCGAAAATCGGGTTCAGTTGACGTTAGTTTCAGCGATTGATGCATTCGTTTTGCAACATTCTCGATCAGTATGCCTGACACACTGCCCACCAGAAAGTCGTCTGTCAGGATAAATGAGCCAACTGGTTCATTTCCTCTGGCTACTAAGTCAAGAATTTTTTCGCCGGCAAACGTATGATTAAGTACTCGGTACTGACGAGGATCGGGGTTTGTTAGTCGGCTCAGAAAAGCTTTGTCACTGGCCGTGATTGGAATGTAAAAAATAAAATCAAGCGTCGTTTTAGAAATGGAGTGGAGCGAGTACCGGATGTTTCGACCCGAAACAAACTTTAATACAGTAGACGAATCGGCAGTTGAGTAAAGGAACCGGTCAAGTTTCTGACGGGCTTCGTCGAATACAGGCAGTTGCCGGAGCGATATCTGAGTACGCAATACTCGTGCTGAAACCGTATCCTGCAATCGGTCACTGGCTAGTACCAGCAAAGCCCCCGGTGGCACCAATGAGCCAACGGTACGACTTGCCGGAAATAGCTGCCGATACCCAAACCAGCCAATTGCCAATAAGACCACCGCACCGATACCAATCCAGAGACGTTTATTCATAAATAATTTATGAGTAACAAGTGATTAAGTAGTAAGTGGCTGACGAGGAGGTAATTATCCCGCGTCAGCCACTTACTGCTTAACTACTTAGAAGCTTCAACTTATTTTCCCCACATCGCGTTGGCGGTATCGGGGAAAGGCATTGTTAATTCTGGAACATTGGCGGCTACCCGGTTTGCCCATTCTACTCCCTGCATCAGCGAGTGATCCTGATTGCTAACTTCGTATTTCCAGGCACCAAATCGACCCCTTGAGTAAATTCCGAATGGCTCCAGTTTGGGTAAAACGGCTTTCAGAATGGCATCGCGCTCAACCGACGGCGTTGGATAACCATAGTCGAATGCCATATGAAAGGTCGAAATGACATCATCGGCCGATTCAATAAGCTTATCTTCAATTAAAGCACGAATCGTGTCGTCAATGAGCGTTTCACGATTGACCGGCTTAGCTGATGATTCGCTTGTTTCGGTCATCAACGACCAGTTTTGCGTTATATCGGGTACGTTGTTAGGACTATAATTCGAGAACACCGTCACCCGATAGTACGGGCTATTATATTCCGGAAAATACATCCAGCACATTGTTTCCAGACTTGGCTTAGGCTTGCCTTTCAAACCAATACCGACCACATTGGTTGAGGAATGTTTCAGTCCCTGTGCCATTTGCACCGTTTCTGAATCCAGTCCTTCTACCTTCTGCGAAAACAGATCGAGAGGCACCGTACTCATTAGATAATCGTACTGAATTTCCTCACCATCGGACAGAATGATTTTTTTTTCCGGGCCAATTACCTTCTCAACGGTAGCGTTTAACTTTACATATTCACGGCCGACCAAGTCGCCAACAGCTTCCCAGATACCACCCGTGCCCCCTTGTTTCGGAAACTTAAAGGTACTGTTTGGACCCCACGAGAAATCATCCTGATTGAAAATGATATTCTTGGTAACCCGTTGCAAATCAGTGACAGCTACGCGTTCACCAACCCAAACCGCGTTCATATCTTCTGGAGGAAAGGCCCATACTTTAAAGTTGTACGGAAACATGAACGTTTCTGCCAGTCCTTGTCCGAAAGTTCCCAAAATCCATTCACGGAAATTGGCTGGTTTCTGGTTGGTTGGGAATTTATAGTTTTGGATGATGCCTTCCAGGCATTTCCACATCGTTTCGGGTGTTAGGTATTTAATGTTGTTCTGAAATGGATACGGCACAAAGCGGTTCTCAATCCAGACCCACGATTCACGCTGGTGACTGAGCCAGCCATCTTCGCCGAGGGCTTTCAACATCAGGTCGTCGAAGTACTTATAGTGCGAAAACTGCACGTGACCGCCTACATCCCAGGTAAACCCTTTTTCGTCCACAAAACTCTTGGACAGTCCGCCAATGCGATTCTCTTTTTCTAAAATGATGAAGTCGGTAATCCCTAATTCTTTCAGGCGATAGGCTGCTCCCAAACCTGTAGGACCGGACCCAATAATTACATATTTATACTTCATAAGTTGAGTTTATTGATGTATAGATAACGGTTCCGGTTTGCATTAAGCCCATCCCCAACGTATAAAAGTTCTATAAGAATCGTCGTAAATGGTAATCTGTAAATTAGTTTACGCAGTTACCGGTTCTGGTTTTTTCAGGGCTTTCACCTTGCTGCTCAACTCAAATCGGAACTGAGCCAGTTCTTTAAAACTCTGAATACACACTTTGAGTAATTTCCACTTCAAAATAGAAACAGTACCCGTCAAGCGTTCTTTATGCGTAATAGGAATATCGAAGGTGTTGAAACCTGCTTTCTTCGCCATAACGGCCAGAAAAATATTGGGCGCAAAGGGCGTTGGATCAGGTAATTGTCCTAATAATTTACGAAGGAAAGTACCCCGAATTAGCCGGAACGGAATATTACTGTCCATAATGTACGTTCCGTAAATGAAAGCTATGCTTAAGCGAAGAATGCGCGTAATAATGAGCCGGGCTAGTGCATCGTAACGTTCTTCACGATACCCCAGAATAAAAGGTGACTCGTTCCGTTTAGCCCATAATTTCCCGAAATCGTCGGCAATAAACTGGTCATCGCTATCAGTCTGGAAAACGTACTCTGAATCCAGCGCAACGGCCTGCCGATAGCCATTGACTACGGCGTTGCCATGCCCGCCGTTAGGCTGATGAACGACCATAAGCTTTGGGTAGCGGTCTTTTATTTGATCTAAAATGGCACCTGTTTTATCACGTGAACCGTCATTAACGACAATCAGACGGGTATTTTCGGCGGGAAATTGGCGGGTCAACAAATCAGTCCACTGCTTAACAACAGTTTCGATAACTTCTTCTTCGTTGTAAGCCGGCATTACAATTGACAGCAGGAGACTCATACTTGGCTGAATAATGAATACTGATTAATGTACAATGATTACGGGTGTAAGTAAAACTAATTTTCTCAGCGGTTTACAGTCGGGGACGTCCGCGTAGTTCATTATACATCTACTAAAGACCTGCAAATATAGGAAATTGTTAGTGGGTAAATGCCCATATCAGACAGGACCTAGTGAGTGGTCAAACTGAAAATGGCTTGTTGATGGAGATAGAATTAACTTTTTGTCAATATGAAAATCGATCTTTGAGATTATTAATCGGTTTTTCAATCAAAAACCAGGAAAGCGTTGCCAGTGCTATAGTCAGGGCCAGATAAAAAGAAAACTGGAAGAAATAAGAACTGTTCAGAAATGGCATTAACTCAGAAAGGCGGCCCCAGGCGCGTACGGTGAAGTGCGTTGGTTTCGTATGAAAAACGTTAAAAACAAAGTTATGAAACAGGTACAGACCATAGCTGATGCGGCCCATATATTGACTAACAGGATTTTCGAGTAACCACTTTATGGGGCCTTTAAACCCGATAACAGCCCGGCCAATCAGGAAAAAGCCAAATAATGACGCTACAAATCGCTCCCACACATCGGCCATAACATTGTGGTAACCAACTGTTGATGTTTGAGCAATCCAGTTCGTCAACGCAACAACAGCAAGAAAACCTAAGAGGCTGATAATTACCCAGGTAGATGATTGGAATAGGCGATTAAACCACTCCCGCCGATAAAGCCAACTGTAAGCCATAAGCATTCCTAACCCAAACGAATCCAGACAGGTAGGCATTGACACATACCCAATAAACCACGGTATATGTTTCCGAAAAAAGAAATACCGCAAGCCAACACTTCCTATAATCATTAGGACGGCTGTTGGTGGAATCCATCGGCGCGGTACAAAAAACAGCAGTAATGGGAAAATTAAATAAACCTGTTCTTCGACCGCTAGTGACCAGAGGTGGTCTACGGTGCCCATCCAGCTGAGATGACGGGCCATATATATGTTGGTCGCATACAGGGCCAGCCAGCCAATAGTTCGGCGAACGGGCGGTTCATTAATCAAATAAAGAATGAAGAGCGTTAGGTAATAAATTGGGAAAATACGTATAGTTCGACGTATATAAAACGTTTTGAGGTATTTTCCCAGACCACCATTTGGCAGATTAACCAGTTTGTCTTTGCTTGACAGTAGAATTCGGGTGATAAGGAAGCCGCTTAAGACAAAGAAAATAGTGACACCCAGCGCGCCTAATGCCAACCCGTCAGCGCGCCCAACCATCCAGTGATCGAATAAGACCATCCCAACGGCAATGAACCGGATACCATCCAACTGCAGAAGGTGGTTCAGCGCTGGGCGGACGGAAGCGGGCGTTGACATAGATGAATGGCTAAGCGAATGGGGCGAATGACGTTGATTATGAACCAATGAACTAGTTGATTTACTGATTTTACTTACTGATTTTACCAGTTTTTTACCGTTACCGTAGCTGGCGGACCTGCCGATACGATGGTTTGATTTGTTGAGTGCAGTTCGTAGGTCTTATCATCCGAAACAGTCAGGACAAGTAATTGATACGTACCCGCATCTAACTCAGCCGTTAGTAAACTGGCTTTGAACCCGGCTTTAAATAAATTACCGGGCATAAAACGTGACGCAACAATCGACTTCTGATTTTGCCAGACAGGAAATAAATACGTCCGTTTGGGTGAACGGGCCAGCAGATAAGCACCTGCGTCGCCTAAACCTTGAGCTGGCACGGTTGTGTTTTCTATTGAAAATCCACCGGCTACTTTGGCTAGTTTGACATCCAGCGCTGGCAATTGAGCGGGACCGTATATCGTAGATAGGGCTGCGTCATAAAAGGCCGGAGTTGCCGGGTTATATCTCTGAGAAACGGAGTCTGAGGAAAATACAGGGCGGTCAGTAACGTGTGTCCAGTTAAACTGATTTGTTGTTAGCCAGTGTCGCCACCAGATCGTTTCGTCCAGAAAAGCGAAATAAGAAAGTCCCGCGAATACAAAACTGCCTATTACACTACCAATCATCCACCAGCGACCTGCACGATCATTCAGACTCACAACGACGTATAGATACAGGAGAGCTAATCCGGTTAACGAGTACATTTTGTACCGACTTGTGATTAACAGATCTACTCCAAATCCGGTGCGTGCCCAGGCTACTACGGCTGCTGTACCGAGAATAAACCCCGCACAGCTCCAAAAAAACAAGGCGATGGATGGAATCGTCGCACCCGTTTTGGTACTACCTTTTTGGGGATATACTAAATCCTGAATTTTTTGACCAAGAACCAAGCGGTAGGCTAGAAGCCCCCAGATCACAATACCCAATGTTGTCAGAACGAGCAATCCTCCGAGCAGAACACTATTTCGTAGAGGAGAGCCAATGGGCAACGCTTCGGCGGATGCGCCAACAACAGCAAACCAGCCTTTCAATAGATCAACCACGCCCGGCTTCACATAGTCGATACCACCGGGTTTCGAGAAACCGGTGAAATATAGAATGATAACGATGATTGCGCCTGTTAACCAACCCATCAGTGGCCGATAAAAACGGTCTTTAGTGCCGGATTGGTAATTGGTTAAGCGCAGGATAATCAATACAAAGCCGATGGGCCAAACCATCAGACCATTGCCGCTGGTTAAGGTTGCCAGAACACCCGCTACGAAAGCCAACCCCCATTGATTTGTATAGCTTAGAAAGAAAAAAGCGGCCACTACCCACAGCACAACGGAGAAGTTTTGTAGAGCCGCCATGCCCCAAAACATATTCTCCCATTGCGACAGATTGAATAGAAGAAAGGCAATTGGTACTGCGTAAATTACTGACCGACCGGTTGAAGTTAGCAACGACCGGCGTAGTGCAGCCATAAAAATTGCCAGTAATCCAATCAGACTCAGATTGCCAATCAGCATTAAGTGAGCATAATTCAGTTTGCCAAATAGCCAGTAATCGAGCGTCGTAACAATACGGTCATACACAATCCGATGTTCGTTGTGTTGCTTGAAAATCTGATAAATCTTGCCTGAAACGGTCGGCTCCTGATCCGAATAGAACAGAAATGCCCGTAGCGCGTGGTCATCCCATTTAGGTATATTCACCGCGTAATATTGCCAAACCAACCCAAAAATCAGTAGGGGCATCGCGAGCAATACCCAGGCAAAGCCGGGTAGCCAACGTTGAGTTGTCGGCTGACCTGAGCGTTGAGTATTAAGTATTGTTCGTTGTTCAGTAGTCAAAATCAGTATCTGTATTTTGTGCCTTCAAAATTAAAAATGGTAACGCGCTGCCCCGATGGTCCTTTCACCAGAATAATTCTGTCTGTCTGAGTCGTATCCATTCGCTGTAAATAGGTCGCGTCTTTGGGTAAATATAGATTGGTATACTGCGCGTCGATAATTGAGTGACGGGTATATGTATTCTCAACTTCATCGCGGGGCGCTGTTCGGGCAGACGGATACAGAATTGTATCGCCCGGAGTGTATTGACTTTTAATGCGTTTAGCCGCCGTATTGTATGGGTTTTCAATACGATACCGGCCGTAGTACGTGTATTTTGGAGCCTGATCTTCGTAAATCCTGTATAGCAATTCACCAATATAATACGTCTGGATTAGCAACACCGCTATTAACGTCAAACGGAGATACGTTGGTTGCCTGAATACCTGGCGAATGGTAAGACCAACCAGAATCAGTGCATACGGAAAGGAGAAGCCAGAATATCGCTGGGTAAGGCCATACGTATGACCGTTTCGAAAGGCAATGGCAACCAAAAACAACATCGGAATGGTGCTCATCAAAACCAGCAGAAACAGGAAGCGTCTTTCTGACCGATTCGTATAACCAGCAAATGCCTGATAAAGCAAATAGTAAAATAAGGGTACCGCAGCCGCCACCACCAATCGTACCGACGGAACTGTGTACAGTACGAAACCCACTACTAGTAAAAATGGCACCAATATACTCACCCAGATAGGCACCGACCGGCCCCGCCCAAATTGATGAATGATAAATACCGCTATGCAGCCGAGCGCGAAGGCAATCACTAAGTTTCTAAACGCCAGCGTGTCGGAGGACAGACCATTGGAAAACATAAATAAATCGGCCCAAATTGGAATCGTCTTTTTGACGACATTGCCAATCGTGGCTGGTAAAATAATACCGAACCCGTTGTTGTAAGGATTGGTTAAAGCCAGTCCACCGTATAGTTTGGCCTGATAAGCTAATGTCTGAAAGGTGTATTTTCCTCCGCCAAACACAAACCAGGGTATAATCAGACCAGCCGCCCCGCCAACGTAACTCAACCCCATCCCGACATACGTTTTCAGGTCGCGGTTAAACAACAACAGATAAAGGCCATGACACATGAAAATAGTGATGGCTAAATAGTGCCCCAATGTGGCTATGGCAAACGTTAGTCCATACCCAATATATAGACCAACGGGTTGCTTGCCTTCCTTTCTATGGTCGAGGATGCGCAAAAAAAGCCAGGTGCCCAGCAGCGTCACAAAAATGGTCATGCAGTATGTGCGTGCCATGTGGCTGTAGGCAATAAAAAATGGCTCGATGGCGGCCAGAAAGGCACAAAGTAGAGCTAGCGACTCAGACCGCAAATATCGCCGGACCACTAAAAAAACTAAGCCGACAATTAACGTACTAAAAATAATGGACGGCATTCGGATAGACAGATCGCTCAAACCGAAAATCTCGATCCAGGCCCAAAGCAGGGCATAATGCGACGGGCTATTGCCAATGTCGGTCTGAATAATGGCTCGGATATAATCGTGGAGCGGTTTTTCTTTCCAAAATTCTTTGGGAGTGAAATACGTTTTGCCAGGGGTAAAGAATACATCGTGTTGATTGAATCCTTCCAGCGATACGCCCTGCGTATTAATTAAGGTAAATTTCTCGTCGAGATACAGCCCATGAACGCTGGATTTGTAGAGTCGAAGCCCAAGCGCAAGAATTAGAATTAGAAAAATGAGTAAGCGTGGCGAACTTAACTGGGCAAATAAACCAGAACGGCTATCGTTCATCATGCGGTTAGTAGTGAGTGAATGCGGCATTTGGGGGCAAAGGTAAGGCGCTACCCGCCGGTTTTACAATTTCAGGATGGTGAATTCTACCCGTCGATTCTGCTTTCGCTTTTCTTCGGTTTCATTACTGGCGATGGGTTTGCTTGGTCCCCAAGCCTTCGTTTGGATGCGTTCGGTAGTAACTCCCTTTTGCATCAGGTACTCTTTCACCACCCGAACCCGGTCTTCGGCAAGCTTCATATTCAAATCCCAATCGCCCTGATTATCGGTATGCCCTTCAATGAGTAACTCCATTTGGGGGTAATTTTTCAGCATCTCGACCATTCGGTCGAGTTCTGTATCGGCACCTGGCAAGAGCGCAAACTGACTTTGCTGAAATAGCACTTCGCGCATCGTAATCTTCTGCCCTGGCTCAATCTTCACCAGGTATAAATTCTTTTTGATATCGCGGAAACGTTTGTCTTTGCTGAGGTCGATGGTTTCGGTGGTTGGGAAATAACCTTCTTTACTAGCCGTCAGGGTGTAAATCTTTTGCGTAGGTATGATAAGCTTATATTCCCCTGTTTCTGGATTATACTCTACTTTCGCTACGTTTTTCTGCTCACCAAACACATTCGACACCACCTCTGCCGAGATAGGCTTTTTAGTTTTTGAATCGAGTACCTGCCCCGATAGAATAGCTACAGGATCTGGTTTTATTGCTGGATAAAGTTTCAGCCGAAAGATGTCATCTTCGCCCAACGAACCCGCCCGCGAACTCAGGTAAGCGAAATCGCCAGAGGCTGGAATGGTGAAATAGCCGTCCCACTCATCGGTATTAATAGCTGGGCCGAGATTTTCGGGTTCGCTCCAATTATTCCACGAATCATCGAGCCGGCGTGTTACAAAAATATCGCCATTGCCATAGCCCGAATGACCAGCCGAGGTGAAGTAAAGGGTTCGACCATCGGCGGCCAGAAATGGCGAACTTTCAAAATCGGCAGTATTAACAACTCTACCCAATGTTATCGGTTCCGACCACGTATTATCTGCCTTCTGTATAGATATATAGAGGTCGCGGTCACCGTACGTATCTTTTCGTTGAACAGCCAGAATAATGGCCCGACCATCGGGGGAGACGCAAAACTCCAGTTGATTTTTTTCGTGTAGATTATAATTATTGGCAATTCGGCATTCAACCGGTTGCGACCAACCCGATTTGGTGCGTGTAGATTTAGAAATGCCGAACGACATCCCACCATCAGGCCGATACACATTGATGAGGTAGGCTGTCCGGCCATCTGTAGCCATACCACTAATGGCGTTATCGCCCGTATTGTTAATAGGCGAACCAATGTTGATTGCCTCACTCCAGCCAGCCGGATTGCCTCCAACGCCTGGTTCCAATGTTGAATACCAGACATCCTGCCGGTCGGCAGAGCCTATATTAGCTTTATTAAAATTACGGGTAAAATAAAGTGTCCGGCCATCGGGTGAAATGACTGGTGCCACTTCCTGCCCCGGCGAATTAACTGTTTTGCCAAGGTTCTCTTTTTTTATTTCCTTGGGGGTGTCTTTCGAGACAATGATGCTCACCGAAACGGGATTCGTCTCCTCCGAAATGCCGATGGCATCAATTTGATTAAGGCCCTTTAGCGCAGCGCCGTTTATCACAATTTTTAGCTGATGGCACATCAACGTTGAATCTTTCGGGAAAATGCGCAGGAGTGGATCTGTCCGTGGTTGAATGCTTGTTACTTCATAAACAGGATGTTCCGCGCCTTTTCCGTCTATGACAATTACGCGAACAACTGCCCCCGGATTGACATTTTCGGCCACAACTATCTGTCGGGCATGCATAGGTTTGGCAAAACCAACCTGAATCCACTCGTCAGCCGTGCCATCCGCATAAAAGGGTGCCCAGGCGCAAGGACTTTCACCCACTTCGGGTAATTTACTGGGTTTACCCAACGCTTGAGAGGCTTTGTATTGTTCGCCGTAGGGCTCGCCCTTTTTCTCCGACGATACCCCAACTACCCGGCTTGCCCACTGCACAGAGCCAACGGTTTGCTTTTGAGGCTCGGTCGGGCGAGGTCCGGTTGGTTGTGCTAACCCGCCAAACGAAATAGCTAAAAGGCTAATAAAGAAAAGAATACGTTGCGTATGCATAATATTAAACGCTCTATACCTCTGCTATAGGCAGCAAATCCTATTGAAAAAAGCAATAGTTTATAATTAGACAATGTGCAGGAAAGCCGCTCATTCGTAATATAAAATGAAAAGCTGGTCCTTAATTCGTCATGACCCGGTATTCCCAAGGCTTCAATGTTACAATCATTTCCGTCTTCATCTCCACCGACTGATGGCTGAATACGTCCGTGTAAGTTCCGGCATAGCCATCACCCGAAAGTCGAACTGTTTGCGGTTTGCCACTTAAATTTAGCAGGACCGTAACACGATCAGCATCTCGTTGTCGGTAAAATGCATATATTTTATCATCGTGATCGGTCGGTATTTTTATCGCCTTACCACCAGCCATTCCATTCCAGAGTGCACGGTTGCGGTGTTTAAGTGTCAAGAGTGTTTTGAAAAAATCGCTCTTGGCGTAGTTACCCCAGACAATTGTATCTTTCTCGAAAAAGGCCAGCCGTTTGTTCAGATTGGCCTCCATACCATTATAAACCAGTGGCATACCTTCCAATGTGCTGCTCAGTACTATAAACGCATCGGCTGCCGGGCCAAATGACTCGGCGAGTGTGCCGTTGTGCGTGTTTTCGTCGTGATTTTGCGTAAATAACATCTGATAGTACCAAATCGGAAAGCGTTTCTGATTGGCTTCGCGCAGGGAGTCAATTTTATCGGCTGTGCGGGCACCCTGAGCAACGGCTTTCATCATACTATGCATACTCCAGCCGTAATTCATGTTGAAGCAACTCTTAAACTGATTAGGCTCGTCTTCCCATTCAGCCAGCATAAATACCGTTTTGATTTTGTCTAACTGCGGACGAACTTCAGCCCAGAAATTATTTGGCACAAATCCAGCCACATCACAACGATATCCGTCGATGCCGCATTCTTTAACCCAATACTGCATGGCATCAATCATGCCCTTACGCATATCGGGATTGTCATAATTGAGATCAGCTACATCGGTCCAGTCGGTCGGTTTGCCCGTCGACGGGTCGACGGGAGTAGTCATCTTACCATTTATTTTCGTATACCAATCCGGGTGTTGTGTTATCCAGACATGGTCCCACCCGGTGTGATTGGGTATCCAATCCAGAATGATCCGTAACCCCAGCGCATGCGCCCGGTTCACCAGCGATTTGAAATCGTCCAGTGTACCGTATGCCGGGTTTACTGCTTTATAATCGGCAATAGCGTAAGGACTGCCCAATGTTCCTTTTTTATTTTTTTGACTGATTGGGTAAATAGGCATTAGCCAAACTATGTCCACGCCCATCTCTTTCAAACGGGGCAATTGTGCTTCTACAGCTTTGAAGTTTCCATCACGCGAAAATTGGCGGGTATTGACTTCGTAGATAGTGGCATGTTTGGCCCATTCGGGAGCGGGCGGAGCCCCCAGCGTGGTTGTATCAGTAGACGAAGTTTCAGTTTGGTCCGTTTGAGTATTGCGGCAGGCCGTCGTCAGCAACAAAGCACTTAGCAAGACAGTCAGGTACGATTTCTTCATGGAATTGATTCCAGATCAATAGGATTAAGCGTTACGGAATATGCATCAGGCCACCATTGGCTGGCGGCTATTTTTCAACTGGTAGATCGCGTCCAGCGGGTCGGCGGCACCAAACACTGAGCTACCTGCTACCAGCACATCAGTTCCCGCAGTAAGAAGCGCCTGAGCGTTAGCCAGGCTAACACCTCCATCAACCTCAATAAGAGCCGGGCACTGATTAGCTATCAGTAATTGTTTGAGTCCGGTAATTTTTTGGATGGTATGTGGTATAAACGATTGGCCACCGAACCCTGGATTTACAGACATGATTAAAATAACATCAATTTGGTCCAGAACGTCGACCAGGCCGGTAATGGGGGTGTGCGGATTGAGAGCCACTCCTGCCCGGCAGCCCAACTCGCGAATACGGGTGAGGGTTCTATGAAGGTGGGTGCATGCTTCGTAATGAACATGGATGATAGCCGCTCCCCCTTCAGCAAATGCGTCGATGTAGCGATCGGGTTCAGTGATCATCAGGTGCACGTCCAATGGCTTTCGACAATGCCGCCGAACAGCATCCAGAAGTGGAAATCCAAACGAGATATTTGGGACAAAGACGCCATCCATCACATCAAAATGGAGATAATCAGCCTCGCTCCGATTAATCAGTTCCAGATCGCGTTGCAGATTGGCAAAGTCGGCCGCGAGCAACGAAGGAGCAATGAAAGGCTGTGTCATATGACTATAAGGCAATGGTCGTCAGGAGTTAGTTAATTGTTGCGAGTATTATCAATCCAAAACAATTAGCTGTTGACTGATTACTATTAACTCGGTAACTTTTTTTATCCCGTAAAAGTACCTTTTTTTGGATGAACGAAGAAACAATACCTATGTTGCCCGTCTAGAATGATCGAATGTTTAAAGCAATTGGTCAAAAGCCTATCGACAACACATCACTGGTGACAATTACCTAACGATTGAGACGTAAATTATGAATCCTCAGGAACGCATTACCGAACTAACTAACCGCTTAAACCAATACAATCATCAGTATTACCAGAACAGTATTTCTGTCGTTGATGACTTCACATTCGACCAACTATTAGCCGAGTTAACTGATCTTGAGACGCAATATCCTCAGTTTCGTCAACCCGATTCGCCAACCGCCCGCGTGGGAGGAACGATCAGTAAAGAATTCAAGACGGTCTTTCATCGCTTTCCGATGCTTTCACTGGGTAACACCTATTCTGAAGAAGACCTTGTTGAGTTCGATAAGCGCGTTCAGAAAGGATTGAACGGACAGAGCTATGAGTATATCTGTGAATTGAAGTTCGACGGTGTAGCGCTAAGTTTAACCTACGAAAACGGCGTACTGGTACAGGGAGCGACCCGGGGCGATGGTGTTCGGGGCGACGATATTACCAATAACATTCGCACTATCCGTACGGTGCCGTTGCGCGTTGCTGGCAAAGATGTACCGCCCTTGTTTGAAGTACGGGGTGAGGGTTTTTTGCCGCTGGCTGAGTTTGAACGCATTAACAAAGAGCGCGAAGATATTGGCGATGCCTTGCTGGCCAATCCGCGCAATGCCGCATCCGGCACGTTTAAACAGCAGGATTCAGGCGCCGTAGCCAAACGCCGACTCGATTGTTTCCTGTACTCGTTTCTGTCGGACGTGGATGTATTTCAAACCCACGAAGAAAGCCTGGTAGCCATGAACCAGTGGGGTTTCAATGTCTCGCAAACCTGGCAGAAATGCGCCGACATTCGGGACGTTATGCACTATATCAACGAATGGGAAACTAAACGTTTCGACCTGCCACTGGGTACAGATGGCATTGTTATTAAAGTGAACCGGTATGACCAGCAACGCGATTTGGGATTTACGGCCAAAAGTCCGCGTTGGGCGATTGCATTCAAATATAAAGCACTGGCTGCCAGTACGGTTTTGACTGGTATTAAGTACCAAGTTGGCCGAACGGGAGCCGTTACCCCCGTTGCTTTGCTGACGCCTGTCTTGCTGGCTGGAACAATTGTGAAGCGGGCTTCTCTACATAATTCCAACGAAATTGAGCGCCTGGGCGTCATGATGTACGATACCGTATTCGTGGAAAAAGGGGGCGAAATTATTCCGAAAATTACGAGTGTCGATCTGAGTCGGCGTACTGACCAGAGTCAACCAATTATTTATCCAACAACGTGTCCGGCCTGCGGAACTCCCTTAGTTCGGAAAGAAAGCGAAGCCAATTTTTATTGTCCCAACGAGCGGGGCTGTCCACCCCAGCGACAGGCTAGGTTCGAACATTTTATTCAGCGCCGGGCCATGAACATTGAGAGTCTTGGCGAAGGTAAAATCGAACTACTCATTGATCGGGGACTGGTTCAGACGCCAGCCGACTTGTACAATCTGACGGCCAGCGATTTGTTGGGTATCGAAAAAATATTTATAGACGAGGAATCAGGCAAAAAACGAATTGTCAGTTTTCGCGAAAAAACGGTCGAAAATATCCTGACGGCCATTGAACGTTCGAAAGCCCAGTCATTCCCGGACGTGCTGTTTGGCTTGGGAATTCGGTACGTTGGGAACACCACCGCCGAGAAACTCGCCGATTATTTTGGGTCGATGGATGCGATCATGAATGCCAGTCAGGAGGAATTGCTGGCGGTTCCTGACACGGGCCCGCGTATTGCCGAAAGCGTTATTGCCTGGTTTGCCGACGAATATAACCGTGACTTTGTTGAGCGGCTCCGGGTGGCCGGATTGCAATTTGTTGGCGAGAAAAAAGTAGTTGAGCAAGAGGGCGACACGCTTACCGGGAAAACGTTTTTATACACAGGGACATTCGCCAATTTTAGTCGTGAAGAACTCGAATCTCGCATTGAAGCCAACGGAGGACGACTGCTTAGCGGCATTTCCAAAAAACTGAATTACCTGATTGTGGGTGAAAACGCGGGGCCATCTAAAGTCGAAAAAGCGAAGAAACTGAACGTGCCCATGATTGGCGAAGACGAGTTTATGGCGATGCTGGTGGTTTAGACGGATTGGTCACGAATATGGTATCTTTGTCTATAAACCACCGAACATGGAAGCACCTGTTAATTTTGATGACATCAAGAAAATACTCGCTCGGACTGCCGAACTAACCGAACGTAATGCTAAACTCATTGGTGATCTGGGTAATAAGTTTGGCCCTTTCACCGAAGGTATGGCATTTCCTTCGATGGAGAAGGTTCTACGGAAGCAGTTTGGTATGACAACAATCACGACCAACTATAAAACAGAATACGGCTCCGACACATTAGAGATTGATGTGTTGGGAATTGCCAATGGCGTTATGAATACGGTGGTTTTGGTGGAAGTAAAGAGCCATCTCAAGGAACGTGATATTGACCAACTGCTTAAAAACTTGGATCGTTTTCGGCGGTTCCACCCGGAATATAGTAACAAGAAGTTATACGGCATTTTGGCCTGTGTGCAAGGCTCAAATGAGGTTAGACATAAGGCAATGGAAGCTGGTATTTATGTGGCCTCTATTCATGACGAAGTGTTTGAACTGAAAACACCTGCTTATTTCATTCCAAAAGACTTCTCGCTCAATATGGTTGCCTAAACACAAGACTCCCACCTAAATTCCCGTAACTTTGCGGTAATAAATACCTGTTTCCAATTAACTGATGGACACTCGAATCCACGACGGTAAGTATCACGGTGTAGGCGTTGCCATTGTAACGCCCTTCAATGCCGACCAATCAATTGATTTCGACGGCTTCGGCCGCATCATCCGGCACATCTCCGATGGGGGCGTCCGTTATATCGTTTTGCTGGGCACAACCGGCGAATCGCCAACGGTGACAAAGCAGGAGAAGAAACAGTTACTTCAGTACCTTAAGGAAAATAATCCTAAAAATCTGCCCATCATATTTGGCGTAGGCGGTAACGTGACTGCCGATGTTGTATCGGGTATGAAGGACATTGATTTTGACGGCGTTGATGCGATACTGTCGGTTTGTCCATATTATAATAAACCTGGCAAACGGGGCGTGATTGAGCACTTTACACGCGTTGCAGATGCCAGTCCGGTACCCGTTATTCTATATAACATTCCATTCCGAACGGGTATTAACATGAGTGCCGAAACGATTGTTGAACTGGCTCAACATCCCAATATTATTGGGGTTAAAGAAGCGTCGTGTGTCATTGAACAGTGCATGGAAATTGCCAGAGATAAGCCCGAAGATTTCTTGCTCATCTCTGGCGATGATGTGCAGGGAGTGCCAATCATTAGCATTGGTGGCGTGGGCGTTATGTCGGTGATTGCCAATGCATTTCCGGCTAAATTCACTGGATTGATTGAAGCCGCGTTGCAGGGCG
>CAXVWN010000253.1:0-15428 GCA_964263725.1 Spirosoma sp. | reverse complement strand
CTACCCAACTGGGTCAGTCCCGCCGAGAAAACATAACTATCAAACCCGGCCGTGGCTGTCAGACTGGCCGTCTGACCTGCACAGATAGTCGCCGAACTTAGAGTCACGATAGGTAGCGGATTGACCGTGATGCTACCGTTTCCGGTGCCGATACAACCCGCGCTACTCGTAGCCGTCACACTGTAAGTATTCCCCACTGTACCTGTAGCCACATTGGGTTGACCCACCACAGGGGTTAAGCCCGATGAGAATTGGTAAGAGGCAAAACCGGCCGTGGCCGTCAAACTGGCGGTCTGACCCGCGCAAATCGTCGCGGACGAAAGGGTGACGATAGGCAATGGATTGATCGTGATACTGCCCACAGCCGTACCCGAACAACCTGCACTACTAATGGCCGTTACACTGTAGGTACCGGTAGCGGTCCCACTGGCAATGTTGGTCGTACCCACCCGAGTTAAGCCTGCCGAGAAAGTATAATTGGCAAAACCCGCTGTGGCCGTCAGACTGGCGGTCTGACCCGCACAAATCGTCGCGGACGAAAGGGTGACGATAGGTAATGAATTAACTGTAACCGTAGCAGTAGTGGTACTTAAACAACCGCTGGCATTGGCCACTGTCACCGAATAAGCCGTGGTACTGGTTGGGCTCACCACGACCACACCACCGATATTGACCAAGCCCGCTGAGAAAGTATATGATGAGCCTCCACTAGCGGTCAGACTGACAGATTGACCCACACAAATCGTGGCCGAACTTAGGTTCGCGACGGGTAAAGCATTAACTGTGATACTACCGGTCGCGGTCGCGGAACAACCCAGGGCGGTCGTAGCCATTACCGAGTACGTGCCCGCGCTAGTACCCGTAGCTATGGACGAAGTGCCTGTCTGGATCAGTCCCGATGAAAAACTATAGCTGGCAAACCCACTCCCCACGGCCGTCAGGCTCGCTGTTTGCCCCACACAAATCGTGGCTGAGCTTAAACTGAGGGCTGGAACAGGATTAATCGTAATGCTGCCCGTAGCCGTATTTGAACAGCCCACGGCATTGGTTGCCGTAACCGAGTATATACCGGCACTCGTACCCGTAGCCTGATTGGTTGAACCAACTTGCGTCAAACTACTGGAGAAAACATAAGAAGCCAGACCTGCTGTAGCCGTCAGGCTAGCGGTCTGACCCGCACAAATCGTCGCTGAACTTAGAGTTACCACCGGCAACGGGTTCACCGTGATACTGCCCACAGCCGTACCCGAACAGCCCGCGCTGCTAATGGCCGTCACACTATACGTACCGGTAGCAGTCCCACTAGCGATGTTGGTCGTGCCCACCCGAGTCAAGCCCGTTGAGAAACTATAATTGGCAAAACCCGCTGTGGCTGTCAGACTGGCGGTCTGACCCACACAAATCGTCACCGAACTCAGGGTGACGACGGGCAATGGATTCACCGTAATACTACCCGTGGCTGTACCCGAACAACCCGCGCTATTAGTGGCCGTTACGGTGTAAGTGCCTGTAGCAGTCCCACTGGCAATGTTGGTTGTGCCAGCTTGAGTAAGCCCAGCCGAAAAGCTATAACTACTAAAGCCAGCCGTGGCGGTTAAGCTTACCGTCTGGCCCGCACAAATTGTTCCTGAAGTCAGAGTTAAGGCTAATGGCGCACAAGCATAGCCCGCATCGTACGTGAAATTATTTTCACCAGCATCTCCTAAGATGAATGCGATAATACCGGCCGCATTAGGATCAGAATCAATACCATCTGCATTGGCTCCAGTGGCAGCATTAGGAGACGTGCTGATGTTGAACGCGCTAACACTGGTTGGAAAGGTAAGTGTGTAGCTTCCGCCTGTAGTTAGTATTAAGTTAGAAATCAAGCTGGCGGTATTGGTAGCGACAGCGTTAGAAAAATAATATTCACCGTTAATATCAGTTGTTGCTGTAGCAATAGTTGTTGAACCTGGCCCTCGCAATATTACCTGTACGCCAGCTAAGCCGGGTTCGCCGGGGTCTTGTATACCATTATTATTGACATCCCGCCATACTCGGTTTCCAATCTGAACAGGTGGTAGATCACAACCTATTTCAAGATCGCCCAGGCCATTAGCTTTTCCATAGGTGGAAACGTCGCCACTTCGGTAAATCTGCACACTTGTAGCGGGGCTGCCCGAGCCATCGGAGTTTCTAAATCGCCGGATACCCCCTGCGTCGATAGCAGTAGTTGGATCAAGAACAATAGAAGCAACCTCACCTCGACCCGGCAATAAGGCCAGACCACCTTCACTCATTTCCGCGTGATAAGGAATGGTGCCATTGCCGGCTGTAATAGCATCGCTGTAATAATATTCACCACCGCCGGGTCCCTGTGTCGTATTAGCACCCAGCGTGGCTATGCCATTGCAAATCCTGGCATTATTTTCAAGTGTCCACTGGTTAAGGGCAGGATTGCATTTTCCCGCTCGTAAAATATCTCCCGGCGCAATAGCCCTGACAGTCGTCGAATTATCGGCAATGTTGGTGGTGTAATTATTGTTGCCATACTGATCACCGAATCGGTCGCGTATGCTGAGGATCATTGAGCCATCCACATCAAACTCAATGCCTGACAAAATAGGCTGCGGGTAACTCGTATTGCCGCCATCATTACGCGCATAACGATTTGGCAGCGTTCCCGTTCCAGGTTCAACATTGGCCCACGGATACCAGCGGTCTGCACGACTTACCCCAGTCTGATCATTATCGGACGCTCCTTTTCTGTAAGTAAGTGGAAACGTTAATACGGAAGTGAATGTATTGCCAACCGGATTAAACTCGTAAACAACGGCTTTCATACCCGTTGTATCCCGAGTAATTAACGGGGTAGATCCTCCTGTTGAGCCTATCCCTGAGTTGACCGTAGTCGATACAGCTTCGTTCGTTGTAACACCGCCTATGTAAACAAGGCCCCGATGATACTTCAAGGCGAATGGACGAAAAACACTACCCGTTGTCTGGGTAACGGCCGGTAAGGAAAAACTCGTGGGTGTACCCGCCGTTGGGTTAATACTCGTTGGGTTAATAATGGGAATTTGGTATAATCGCCGGTCACCTAAGTTGACGACATACAGTTGCGTACCATCTTCCGATATTTCCAAATCACCTAATCCTGCTTTACCAACCTGATCAAAAGTAACTGGGTCGTGGTTCTGCGTGGTGGTTGCTGCCGGGAGGCCTCTGGTAGCGTTGGTGCCAACGACAGTAGTACCTGATAGGCTGGCCGCTGAAATAGCCGTGGCGGCAGTTGGTAAGGAAGTAAATAACGTGGTTGTGCCACCACTGGGTCTGGTAATGTAAATTGCCCCGGCTCCCCCCGTTCCAAGTCCGGAATGTCGTTTCACGAAAGCTGAAGAAAATACAGTTTTAGCCGCTCGCTGATAGGCAACGCCGTATACCGTACCTGTCTGGCTATTTATTGCGATAGGCGATTCTGCTGGCGTATCGCCTACACTGTTATACGGTAAGGATATCAACACCCCCTGAGTCGCTGAATTACCAGTCCCCAATGGATCACCATTTACGTAACAGGGTACAATAAAGTTGGGAACGGCCTGACAGTAGTCACTTGGATAATTGATACCTAAGTTAATATTAATAGCTGGTGAACTAGCCACAAACTGGACCGAAGTCCCGCTTGCCGTTCCACGTAATCCATCATAATAGCCGGTTGGCAGGCCAATGAAGTCGATCCGGTATGGGCCAACTCCCGACACGGTAACCGTGTATGACCCAGCATTAGCTGTCGCTGAGCTAGTTACAGTCGTTCCAGCTAAGCCTGCAGCGTTATAGACATTTACAGTTACAGCGCCTACGCCGATCTCACCTTCTGAGGGAGCTGTAGTTGTGAAACTGCGAACACCATCTTCGTTAAAATCCCGATAGACGGCTCCCGAGATTTGCGCAACGGACGTGTGAGCCAGCGTCGCAAAAAAAATCAAGAAACAAACTATTTGGCATGGTCGGCCTATCTTTTCCCAAATAGAACAATTTACCAATTTGCACCCTCTTGTAGCGTAAAAGTTTCCTTTCATACAAATAACAGTTAATTAGGCCTTAACAACTTCCCAATAGTTTATATACCTTAACAACCATGAGAATTTGTTTTTACCTTTTGCTTTGTAACGACTACAGAATGTGACAAATCGAATGCCATTTTTCAAAAAACGGCTAACTACAAACTATTAAGTAAGTACATAAGTAAACACTAAAACAAAACAGGAAATTATAAGACTTAAAGCCCGGTACAGCAAAAAAATACAATTCACATTATGAAATTAATCCATTGTTAATCAATAATTTAACTGACTAAATTATTAGTAGTCTAATAAGATACATTGATAATTTACAATACATGGGTCAATGCCATAAATATATTTAAATCCACTAAAATGATACTTAAATAGTTTCAACAAATCATATAAATTTATTTCTATAACTAGATATATACTCTCCTTGCTCGACTCTGGAAACCACTTTATTAGTCAAGCCGTCTGTGCCCGCTAATTATGTGCCAAATTCACCATATGGTACATAATAACTTAAAGAATAAAATTATCCGAGCCAATAGTTACATAACAAGTAACTATTGAGGACTATATGTTTGGCTTGTTTTTACGCTCTTAAATTCCCTACAGATTGAGCTGATGGTTTGATAAAAAATAGCTTATCTTTTCGCACAACGGCTACTCTGTTGCGACCATCCGACATGTTTACTAAGTGGATGTTGGTGGCTACAGTAATCAAGAATTAGATTTAGACATCCAATGCACAACTGATGTTCACAACCATCAGTAAAGTAATCATTCATCCAATTTCAACGAATTATTATTAAACAAACGGCACATAATCAGTTAGTTTATCTTTATGGTTGCTGATAGTATCTTTCCTCCTTTTTACCAAAACATTACGAATGAGTTCGAAACGAATCCTATTCGCCACGATGCCAATGGATGGCCACCTTAATCCCTTAACAGGAGTGGCCGTTCACCTGCAAAGACTCGGCCACGATGTACGCTGGTACACCGGTCCAAGCTACGCCGATAAAATACGCCAACTCGGCATTCCCTATTATCCTTACCAACAGGCGAAAGAAATCAACCAGCTAAACCTCGATTCGGCATTACCCGAACGACAGCGTATTAAAGGAACAATTGCCCGCCTTCGGTTCGACCTTAACCATGTGTTTCTGCTACGGGCTCCAGAGTTCGTTGCCGACCTAACGGCCATTTATAAGGAATTTCCCTTCGATTTACTCGTCTGCGATTTGCTGTTTTCGGGGGCACCCTTCATCAAACAATTACTGAATGTACCCGTGGCTGTGGTGGGTGTGGTGCCCTTAGCCGAAACCTCGCGCGTGTTGCCGCCAGGTGGCTTAGGCATGGAACCATCGAATGGAATTTTGGGACGTATAAAGCAGAATATTCTGCGCTATGTAATTATTAATTACTTACTCAAGCCTTGTACAGATCTGTATAACATGCTCTTGAAAGACCATAATCTACCGCCAACCTCCGATTTTCTCTTTGATGCGTTCATTCGTCAGCCTGACATTTTTTTGCAGAGCGGAACGCCTGGTTTTGAATACAACCGCCCCGACATCAGCCCTAACATCCGCTTTGTAGGACCGCTTTTACCGTATAGCCAAGGCGTGCAGCATCCGTTCCGGCAGGCAGAACTGGCAAAAAAATACCACCGGGTGGTGCTGGTGACGCAGGGAACCGTAGAGCGCGACCCGGAAAAAATAATTTTGCCAACCCTGGAAGCCTTTAAAGACGATGCACAGACGCTGATTATTGTCACCACGGGCGGTTGGCAAACCAATAAATTACGAAAGCGCTATCCACAAGTGAATGTTATTATTGACGATTTCATTGATTTCAACTCCGTTATGCCCTACGCTCATGTTTACATTACCAATGCGGGCTATGGCGGTGTTATGATGGCGTTGCAAAACGGACTGCCTATGGTGGCAGCGGGCATTCACGAAGGCAAAAGCGATATTGCTGCTCGTATCGGATACTTTAAAGTAGGTATTAACTTAAAAACAGAAACACCAACGGCTACTCAAATTCGTCGCAGTGTGGAGCGCATACAAGCCGACTGTAATTACAAACGCAATGTGCAACGAATAGGGACCGAATTTCTCCAATACGACCCCAATACCCTCTGCGAAAAGTATATTACAAATTTGCTGGAAAAGGAACGGCTACGGTAAAACCGGTTCGCAACTGATCACGTTTTCACTCTTGTCTCTACTATCGGCAACCACTTAATAAGTAGCCCGTCCGCCCGATAGATCGAAGATAAAGCCCGTATTGAAACTAGCTTCCTTAGATAAAATCCAGGCGGCAAGGGCCGCTACTTCCTCTACCGTACCCAACCGTTTCATAGGAATTTTAGCGGTCATATAAGCCAATTGTTCGGGAGACGTATGTTCATTCAGCGCCGTTTTTATAACGGCCGGAGCCAGGCCATTTACGGTAATGCCCGTTTCAGCATATTCTTTCCCAACGCCTTTTACTAAGCCAATTACGCCCGCTTTCATAGACGAATAACCGGTCATATATGGGTTTCCTTCTTTTCCGGCAATGGACGCTAAATGAAGAATTCGGCCATAATCCGCCTTCTCCATTAGTTTTATCGCATACTTGGTCATCAAAAAGGCCCCTCGTAAATTGACGCGGTATATTTTGTCATAATCATCGACAGAATAGTCTGTAATCTTTGTACTGGTTGGCCCCACAATACCCGCCGAATTAACCATGATATCCAGTCGCCCAAAGGTTTGCGCGACCTGTTCAACGGCTTTTTCTACCGATGTTTCATCTGAAATATCGACAACATATCCCGCTACGGCCTGCCCTTTCGCGGTAAATTCAGCCACTGTGCGTTCGAGCAGAGCGCCGTTAATATCGAATAAAGCAATCGTTGCGCCTTCAGAAGCAATTCGTTGGGCAATACCTTTTCCGATGCCCTCGGCACCTCCCGTAATAATCGCGACCTGATCAGTAAATCGGTTTGACATGCAATAAATGTGTTTGTCTAATGAAATAATGTAGCTTTTAAACAATACATAAGGTTGAATTTACTGTTCTATGAATTGATAAGTCTATTGTAAAATTTATAGAACCAGTTGTAGTATTTGTGAAGCCTAATAAGCTTTTCATAAACAGTGGCTGGTAGAGAAAAAACAAGTTATTATGAAAGTAGTAAAGCCGTTTGTGTTCATGGTTAAGCCCGCTTATTATTTGTCCTTGTTTGGTGCTGGTCTTTTTTGCTTGTTAAGCTTTAAAGCCAAATTCGGTAGCTTACTGGACGAGGGGCCGTCTCCGGCACGAACACCCGCCGAAGAAGCCGCTACGTTTCAGCTTGAACCGGGTTTGAAAATTCAGCTTGTTGCCGCTGAGCCAATGGTTGAAGACCCGGTGGTTTTCACGTTCGATGAAAATGGCCGATTGTGGGTCGTCGAAATGCGGGGTTTTATGCCGGATGTCGACGGAAACGGCGAAGACAAACGCGTTGGCCGCATATCGGTGCTGGAAGATACCAATGGCGATGGGCAGATGGATGTCAGTAAAGTTTATCTCGATAGTCTGGTCATGCCCAGAGCGATTGCGTTGGTAAAAGGGGGCGCGTTGATCGCCGAAAACGGGGCTCTGTGGCTTACCCAAGATACAAACGGCGATTTAAAAGCCGATACCAAAACCGTGGTTGATGCAAAATATGCTGGCGAAGGACTGCCCGAACATGCGCCAAATGGCCTCTTGCGGGGGATGGACAACTGGCTTTATAATGCCAAAGCACGTCTTCGTTACAAGCTGGCTGACGGAAAATGGTTACGTGACAGTACCGAGTTTCGTGGGCAATGGGGCATCAGTCATGACGATAAGGGACGTTTGTATTACAATTACAACTGGTCGCAGCTTCACGCCGATCTGGTTCCGCCCAATTACCTGTCCCGCAACAAAAACCACAAGCCAACGACTGGTATTGACTATGGGGTTACGCTCGATCGGCGGGTGTATCCCATCCGACCTAATCCGGCGGTTAACCGGGGGTATATTCCCGGCACGTTGGATAAAGATGGTCATTTACGGGAATTTACTGCGGCCTGTTCACCACTTTTCTACCGGGGAACGGCACTGTCTAAAGATTATTACGGGAATGTTTTCGTCTGCGAACCTGCTGGGAACCTGGTTAAACGCAATGTTGTCGAAGATAAAGGCCTACTAATTGCAGCTCATGATCCGCATCCCGGCACTGAATTCCTGGCGTCGACGGATGAGCGATTCAGACCGGTTCACATAGCCACCGGGCCTGATGGTGCTTTGTATATTGCCGATATGTATCGGGGCCTTATTCAGCACAAAGCCTACGTAACGCCTTATCTGAAAGAGCAAACTCTTTCCCGAAACCTGGATAAACCCATCAATCGGGGCCGTATCTGGCGCGTTGTACCGGAAAATTGGAAGGCTGAGAAAGTGAAAAAACTGTCGGACGCGTCGCCCGATGAGCTTGTTGCCGAGTTATCGAGTCGTGATGGCTGGCATCGGGATATGGCGCAGCGCTTGTTGATTGAGCGAAATAATACCAAAATCGGTTCGTCCCTAACGAATTTAGCGGTGAAGGGCTCTAACGAATTGGGCCGATTTCATGCCTTATGGACGCTGGATGGCTTAAACCTAAGTAATTCCACTACGCTACTTGGATTAGTTGCAGACCCGAATGCCCTTGTCAGTACAACGGCCCTGCGACTACTTGAACCGTTCGCAAAAGCGGATAAAACCGTTCGGGCAAAATTGGGTGAGCAACTTTTATCCCGATGGGAAAAAGCACCAATCGACCAAATTCTCCAGATGGCATTCTCGGCTGGCATTCTCGACCAGCCAGTCGCTCAGCAGCTGCTGGCAAACATTGTCGGGAAATATGGCGAATCGGCGTTGATTCGGGATGCGGCTATGAGTAGCCTTCAGAATCAGGAGTTTGCCTTTTTGCAGCGGCTGATGAAATCACCACAATGGCAAACGGCTGAACCACCGAAAGAAATTTTCATGGAGATGCTAACAACGTCAATTGTTCGGAAGAGAAACCCCGCCGAATTGACTGCACTGTTAGCCTTAGTAGATAACCAAAAAGAAACATTGGGCTGGCAGGAAAAAGCGGTGCTCACCAGTATGTCGATTGCTGGAAGTAGTAGCAAAGTGAAGCCCATAAAACTCGCATCGGCACCCAGTCTGTTGACCCGTTCCAGCCATAAAGTTGATCCGACACGCTTAGCCACGTTGGACGCCATGTTTGAATGGCCCGGCCACATTGCGACTAAAAGTAATGTAGCGAAAAAGAGCTTACTGAACGACGACGAGCAAAAACTATTTGCTTCGGGACGGCAGCTTTATTTGAATACGTGTTCGGGTTGTCATGGAACCGATGGGGCTGGCTTGGCCCGATTTGCTCCGCCCCTTATTGGCTCTGAATGGGTGGTGGGTGACGAAAAACGGTTAGCGCTTATCCTGCTGCACGGCATGGAAGGGCCGATAGAAATCAACAAACGTATCTACGATGCCCCGGACATTCTCCCGGTTATGCCCTCTCACTCAACGATGGACGATGCGTCGATCACGTCGATTCTGATGTACATCCGAAATGAATGGGGCAACAATGGTGGGCCAATTGGCAAACGAACGGTTGGCATGACCCGCGTTACAGCACAAGGCCGGGTTATGCCCTGGACAGCCAAAGAGCTGAACAAATACATGCTTGATAATCAGGCTGCCAGCGTAAAATAACATACATCCGGGAGGTTATTGATTACTTAATTACCCAAGTAATCAATAACCTCCCGAACTCAATACCCCAATCCTTAACCACCCTTGACAATCACTGACTTGAACGCTAATGGATAGACGAGATTTTTTGCAGCGGACTACGGCTGGAGCGATGGCTCTGTCTTTCCCCAATGTGCCCGATTTTTTTGCAGATAAGCGAATGGGTATTGTTGTTCATTCGTATTGGAGTCGCTGGAATTCGAAGGTAGACAGCAAAAAATATCCCGCCTTCACCGATGCTATCCAACTGCTTGATCATTGCCATCAACTCGGTGCGGGTGGTGTGCAGGTAATTGTCAACGGCTGGTCAACTGACTTCGCCAAAAAGGTACGCGATGAACGGGAGAAGTTGGGCCTTTATCTGGAAGGGTCGATTAGCTTACCCAAAAAAGCAGACGATGTGCCAACGTTTGAGCGGGACGTTGCCAACGCAAAGGAAGCCGGAGCGCAGGTATTGCGAACGGTTTGTTCGAGCGGACGAAGGTATGAAACATACCACTCACCCGAAGCCTTTGAGGAATTGAAAAAGAGCGCACTGGCTTCGTTGCAACTGGCCGAGCCGGTTCTGCGCAAGCACAAAGTCAAACTGGGCATTGAAAATCACAAAGACTGGCGAGCCCCGGATCTGGTGAATCTGTTGAAACAAGTCAACAGTGAATGGATCGGTGTAACCCTCGATTTTGGTAATAGCATGGCGTTGCTGGAAGACCCAATGGAGGTTGTCCAAACGTTGGCACCGTATGTGTTCAGCACGCACGTAAAAGACATGGCGGTTGAAGAATATCCTAATGGATTCCTACTGTCGGAAGTACCCATGGGAAAAGGTATTCTGGACCTGCCAAAGATGGTCGATCTCTGCCGAAAGCATAATCCAGCCGGTACGTTCAGTCTGGAAATGATTACGCGTGATCCGCTGGAAATTCCCTGTTTAACGAATGCGTATTGGGAAACATTCCCTACGTTGCCGGGCGCTGAGCTCGCCCGAATGCTTCGAACTGTTAGGGAGCATAAATTTGCAGGTGGTCTTCCCCGAGTTTCCCCATTGACTCCCGAAGCTAAACTTGCCCTTGAAGAAGAGAACATTGTCGCCTGCCTGAATTACAGTAAAGATAAACTGGGTATGAAGTAAGTAAGAATGTCTTTTTTCTATCATCCCGACCGGTCCGCCGATGCGGCAGGCGGGAACTTCAGAAATAGCCATATAAAATCCTCACTCTAAGATCCCTCCTGCCGCATCAGCGGACCGGTCGGGATGACAAAGAAAACCGAGTATAAGATGAGTAAAGAAATACTTCCTGGAATTAAGCAATTTGACCTCACCGGAAAATCAGCCATCATTACCGGTGGCTCCAAAGGACTCGGTTTAGCGATGGCGGCCGGACTAGCGTCGGCGGGTGCCAATCTGATGTTAGTGAACCGTAATGCCGCTGAAGGCGCACAAGCTGCTGAGGAGATAAGGGCTGATTTTGGCGTAAAAGCCATCTCATTCGCTGCTGATATTACAGACGTAGCGCAGACGGAAGCGATGGTGAAAGCCGCCCTGGAAGCTTTTGGCCAAGTCGATATTCTAATCAATAGTGCCGGAATAAACATTCGGGGAGCTATTGATGAAATCACACCGGAAGATTTCAACAAAGTGATGGAGGTCAACGTAACCGGCACATGGCTTTGTTGCCGGGCCGTAACGCCAGCCATGAAAAAGGCGGGCAAGGGTAGTATTATCAATCTGGCCAGCACATTGGGTTTAGTAGGCTTGTCGAATCGGACGCCCTATACATCGAGTAAAGGGGCCGTTGTGCAAATGACCCGCGCGCTTGCGCTGGAATTGGCCCCGTTCAATATTAATGTCAATGCTATTTGTCCGGGCCCTTTCCTGACCGAAATGAATCTGCCCATTGCTGATACTGAAGAAGGGAAAAAATTTGTGGTAGGCGCTACGGCGCTGGGCCGTTGGGGACATCTGCGAGAGATTCAGGGAGCTGCTATTTTTCTGGCCAGCGAGGCCGCTACGTTTATGGTAGGCTCCATGCTCACCGTAGACGGCGGCTGGACGGCCAGGTAGGGTATTGTAGAGTTTGTTGTGGTGTCGGGTTCTCAAACCCCACACCACAACCATACCAAAGTCACCAAGAATCCCGACAAATATTCAGACAAACCTTCCCATCTACCAACACTAACTACCTCATAATGGAACAGATAAGTAGCAAAAAGCCAACCCGAGCGCGGTACGGGATGTTAGCGCTCGTATTCGTCAATGTCGCCATTAGCTACCTGGACCGAACCAATATTGGGGTTGCCGCTTCGGCGCTGGGCAAAGATCTGCACTTATCAAAAATTGAATTAGGCTACATTTTGTCGGCTTTCGGGTGGGCCTATGCCGCCTTACAGAGTCCCGGCGGGTTGATCGCCGACCGTTTTGGCCCTCGTATCTTATATGCATTCTGTTTAATTACCTGGTCAATAATTACGCTGGCGCATGTGCTTGTGAGAGGAATTGCCAGTCTATTTTTTCTTCGATTGGCCACGGGCACATTAGAAGCACCTTCTTATCCGATTAATAATCGAGTTGTAACCAGTTGGTTTCCAGATAATGAGCGAGCCTCAGCAATTGCCATGTATGTGTCAGGACAGTTTATTGGGTTAGCTTTTCTAAGCCCGATTCTGGCAATTGTTCAAGTGTATGCTGGCTGGCAAGGACTGTTTATCGGGACCGGTTTGGTTGGGTTGATATGGGGAATTGTCTGGTATCTTTTCTACCGTGATCCGCTGGATAGCTCAACTGTCAATCAAGCTGAACTGGCTTATATTGAAGAAGGCGGAGGCCTGTTTCGGGTAAAAGATCGGTCTAAGGCACAGGCTAATTTATGGCGCTGGTCTAATGTAAAACATATCTTTTCGAGCCGAACGTTGTGGGGGGTTTACATCGGCCAGTTTGCGGTCAATGCCACCCTCTGGTTTTTCCTGACCTGGTTTCCAACCTATTTAGTAGAATATCGACATTTAGGCTTTATCAAATCGGGTTATCTGGCTTCGGTGCCTTTCCTGGCTGCCTGCGCGGGTTTACTACTATCCGGCTTTCTGTCCGATCGATTAGTTAAGCAGGGAAAATCGGTGAGTCTGGCCCGAAAAGCCCCTATTATCGTTGGGCTCCTTCTTTCGGTAAGTATCGTCGGGGCTAACTATACCAACGATACCGCTCTGGTCATCTTCTTCCTGTCACTAGCCTTTTTTGGGTCAGGTATGGCGTTGATTTCCTGGGTGTTTGTATCCATATTATCGCCCAAGGAACTGATTGGATTGACGGGTGGCGTATTCAATTTTATGGGTAATCTGGCCTCCATTGTCGTACCAATTGTGATCGGTTATCTGGTACAGGGTGGCGATTTTAAACCGGCTTTGGTATTTATTGGTGCATTAGGGTTGATTGGCGCCTGTTCGTACATATTTTTGGTCGGGAAAATAGAACGAGTTGTCATCCCCGATGCCACAACTGTTTTGTTTGTGTCCGATCAGAAATAACGGCAGATTGGTCTATTGAGCCTCTAAATTAATCCTACTAAAGCCACATTCGACTATAATCGGTGTGGCTTTACCATTCGTTTCAGAACTGATCTCATTACAGAAAAAGGACAAAAATGAGTGCCACTACAATTTATTAAACCGAGCAGAAAACCGTCCAGTGCGAACCAGTCTATGATGCGATTTATTCTAACCAGCCTTACCACTATTTTAATGATTACGGGATGTTTGGCGCAGTCGGCTCCTACACCGCGTCCTGTTGTCACGTATCAAAACCCGGTCATCGCGGGCGATTTTGCCGATCCGTCGATCATTCGCGTCGGCAACACCTACTATGCTGCGGGTACCTCGTCGGAGTGGGGACCGCCCTATCCGATTTATACCTCAAGCGATCTAGTCAATTGGACATACGTTGGTCCTGTTTTCAAAGCCGCACCCGAATGGACAATGGGCAGTTATTGGGCACCGGAGTTGTTGTACCGGAACGGCATTTATTATGTTTATTATACTGCCCGCCGAAAATCAGACAAACGGTCGTATATCGGTGTTGCCACTACTCAAGACCTTCGCAAAGGCTTCACTGATAATGGATTGCTACTCGAATGGACGACAGAAGCCATCGATGCTTTTGTGCTGGAAGATGCCGGAAAACTGTATATTACCTGGAAAGCGTACGGGCTAGACAAGGGCAAGGACATCGAGATTCTCGGTGCTGAACTAGCTCCCGACGGACTCAAGGTTACGGGCAAAGCCTTTACGTTGCTAAAAGCCGAAGGAAACAATTGGGAAGCCGGTGGCGCCGAAGGACAGGCTATTTTCAAGCGAGGGCGTTATTACTACATGACTTATTCGGGCAATGCCTGTTGTGGTGTGCGCTGTAATTATCAGGTTGGCTTTGCGCGTGCCGAAAAGCTGCAAGGTCCGTGGGAAAAATATGCGAAAAATCCAGTATTGGTCAGCGACGACGCCTGGAAATGTCCCGGTCATGGAACCGTAGTCACCACCCCCGACAATCGCTATTTCTACCTGCACCACGCTTATAACGGGACTGATTTTACCTTCACCGGACGACAGGGCGTTTTGAGCGAGTTAGTCTGGGATGATAAAACCCAGTGGCCCGCTTTCCGGTATGGTACTGCAACGCCCGCCCAAGCCGAATCACCGCTTGGCGCGGTTCAGAAAAAAGAAGCTGATTTGGCCATTGATTTCGGAAAGACAGTACCCGAAACTTCCTGGGTCTGGGACATAAGTTTTCCTAAACCTGATTTTTCTGTTCGGGAAGGCCAACTGCAATTAGTCAACAATGCGACTAATTCGGTGGGTAGTTTTCTGGGATTAGTTATCAAAAAAGGTACGTATACCTTCTCGGCAGAAATCAGCCCGCAAAACGACGTACGACAAAATATATGTCTGTACGGCGACGCGACTAATGCGCTGGGATTTGGCATCCAGAAAGGTTCGCTGGAGCTTTGGCAAGTTAAAGACGGCGTTCGGACAATACTCAAAAGTCAACCTGTTCCTGACAATACATCCCCAGTCAACTTACAGTTGCACAGTCGTTTAGGTCAGTTTTATACATTTAGCTGGGGAACAAAAGATTCGCCATTAAAATCCATACTGGACGCTCCGCTGGATGGCTCGTTTTTGCCACGTTGGGACCGCGCATCGCGCGTAGGAATTACTGTATCAGGAGCAAATAAAGGGCGCAGTCTTGTTCGCTCAATCCAGATGAAATATGAGTAAAGAGCTAGCCAATTAGTAAATCCTGGTTTGGCTATTTGCCTGAAGAACCAGAGAAATTACCAACCTTCATAGGGTAGTTTTGGCAGTATTGTCAGTTTTCCAGTAAACCGGCTATCAGCCAATAGTACTTATACATTGCCTAGTTTCTAACCAGCCATGATCAGGTACAAATAAACGATTGGTACGGAGTAATTGTATAGACAAATTTCCAATAAAGTAAGTCGAAATGGAAAAAGTAATTGCAAAATCTCGTTGGTATCGCCTGATACCGATAGCTTTTATTACATACAGTCTTGCTTACCTGGACAGGGCAAA
>CAXVWN010000252.1:0-28468 GCA_964263725.1 Spirosoma sp. | reverse complement strand
ATTCGCCACTGGCAATGAAGTCTTTCCATGTATTGGGTTTGGTAGTTTTAAAGCCTGCTTTGTACCAATTCTGTCCTTTTTCGCTGCCTCCACGTGGATGCGTTACGGCCACAATTACACCTCTGTTAAGCATTGCCAGGTAGCGAGTGCTGAAATAAGGAGTTGCCGAGGAACCGTAAGCACCATAGCCGGTCATGAAACAAACCGCGCTCCCGTCTTTTTTGAGGTCTTTGCGATAGATCAAGGAAAGTGGCACCATTGTTCCATCGTGGCTGGTTACTTCGACTTCCTTAACCACCAAATCAGCCGTGCCAGGATACGTTGCCTTTACATCGAAAGTACTGACAGCTATTTGTTTAGCATCAGGATTGTAGTCATACACGGTCACCGGTTGTTTCCAGGACGTAAGATAAATCATTGTCTCATTGCTGCGGGGCGCATCGAGTGGATAGATGGTGGCCGAGCCCGTTATAGGAAGTGGCACGTCGGCCCACTGGTTGGTACGGGAGTCATACTGTTTGATTTTATCGTTGATGCCGTCGTTAAGGTTTACGAACAGGTAATCTTTGGTAGAGCTGATGCCGGTGATGTTCAACTTGCCTTCGGGCAACAATACTGTAGCCGTAGCCGGGTTAGGATTAGTCGCGTCCGTTACCAGAATCCGGCCATTGGGTGCGCCTTTGATGCTATACAAAAACATCCGCTTCCCTAATTTTAAATACCGGTAAACGCTGTCAGACACGGCAGCTATTCGTTTCCAGCCAATAGTTGGTTTGGTTAGATCGGCAGGTTTGGCCACCCAGGCATCAACCCGATGATCTACAGAACCGGGTTCGCCATACAGTTGAGTGTCATCATCGGAGAAATAGAGGTATGGATACTGATCAGGCCGTATGCCCATATTGGGGTATTTGGCCCGCGAAAATACATCAGGATTATTTTGGGGATCGGTACCGAGCTGATGCAACCGTGACTTCGTATTAAGGTTTCCTTTGGGGTCTTTCGTATCGTTTGAATTTTGTGGGAGATAAATAAAGCCGGTGTTATCAGGCAACCATGAAACGCCACCGCCAAACACCGCCGTGATGCTCTCGGGCTGAAACGTTTTAGTGGACACTTCCAACGTCCGTATGGTCGATAATTCAGCCCCGCCTTCCTGCAAACCAATAGCTACCTGCTGGCCATTGGGACTGGGTGTAAAGGCGGTTACGGAGTAGGTTTTGGCTTCATCGTAGCTCGACGGGTCGAAGAGCAATGTTTCGGGGCCGGTTTTCCCTTCACGAATGTACAGTTTGCCAACCGTTTCGGACGGAAGTGTTTTACGGTAGAAATAGCGGTTGCCCCGCTTGGTAACTTCGCCATACCGGACGGGCCGCAAGGCGTCGTACTTTACAAACGTGTTAATAATGCTGTCGCGACCCGGAATCTGATCCAAAATTGCATTGGTGTGGTCACCCTGCGCTTTAAACCAGTCCTTTACTTCCGGGCTATTCATATCTTCGAGCCAGCGGTACTCATCAACTACGGCTTTACCAAAATACGTATCGGTAACGGGTTGCTTACGGGTTGTTGGCGCATTAGATTCATGATTGCTCTGTGAGCAGCCACTAGGAATTGTGATCAGTACTAAACCAATCAAAGTGAATAGTTTCATGCAAAAAAAGATAGAGTTCGGGCATGAAATTACCGTTATCAGCTAGAACACAAAAGCGTATAACTACCTGATTGTATGACCTTTTAATAAAGTAATTTGATTATTTTCAGCTTAAACGCCTTGGCCCAATTCCTGCACAGCCAACCAGCTCATCAGGCCAGCGCCAGAATTAGGCTGCTTTTAAAATAAACTCCGGACTGATGTCTAAACGTTCGTAGAGTTTCTTGGCCAAGTCAATGGTAACACGCCGTTTGCCGTTCATAAACTCAGAGAAACGGGCCGATGACACACCCAGATAGGTGGCCATGTCTTTTTGCTTCATATTGCGTTCGGCCATCTTGATGTTGATCATACCCGGTAACGTTTCTGGCATACGGATAGGCATTAGTGGAATACTGTCTTCAAAGGCTTCAATGGCTATAGCCAATTTAGAAAACTGTGCTTCACGCTGAATATCTCCTTCGAATCCTTCCGCAATTAACTTATCTAATATGCTTAAGGCTGCTTTATGCTCATCCCAACTAGTAATTTTCATAAATCCTTAAGGTCTATTGTTTTCACATCTATTTTGTCATATTCAGCATGAGTGCCAATAAATTTGACATAAACTGTTCTAACGGAGAAGAAAATCATCGCGACAAGGCGGTATTGGTTTCCTTTAATATTGAAAACGTACCGATTATCAGCCACATAATCAACCGAGTTAAATGTCTGTTTTATACCAGCCAGATTACGCCAGTCAGCCGCTTTCACAGTGTCATACCAATCACTCAACGCAGTGACCGCATTAGGATGGTCTTCGCTGAATTTGTTTAGCACAGTTTTACTAATTACGACCATTTAATGAACATATAGCTTATAGATTTTTGTTTCCAAAAGTGAAATTATTTTCCCAATAATGAAATTTTACATAGTTCTTAATTCCTGCACAGCCAACCAGCTCATCAGGCCAGCGCCAGTTTCCAAAGATGCTTCATCAATGTCGAAGGTGGGCGTGTGAACACCCGAGATGATTCCGCGCGCTTCGTTGCGGGTTCCGAGCCGATAGAAACAGGAATCGACAACTTGCGAGTAGAACGCAAAGTCCTCGCCTGCCATCCATAGATCGAGATCAACAACGTTTTCGGCACCCATGTACGCAACGGCCTGCGCCCGCACACGACGCGTTAGTTCGGGATGGTTTTTGAGGAATGGATAACCCTGTACAACTGTGAATTCGCACGAGCCGCCCATGGCTTCGGCGATACCTTCGGCCAGTTTCACCATGCGCTTTTTGCCCTCTGCCCGCCATTCTTCATTCATGCACCGGAATGTACCCTGGATCGTGACTTCGTTGGGAATTACGTTCGTAACACCATCGGCGATGAACCGCCCAAATGATAATACCGACGGGCTGGCTGGAGGGCTGTTTCGGCTGATAATTTGTTGGAGAGCTACAATAATGTGCGACGCAATAAGGACCGGATCAATAAGATTGTCGGGCATAGCGGCATGACCACCCTTACCCCGAACGGTCAAATAAAGTTCGTCGGTGCTGGCCATGTACATGCCTTCGCGAAAGCCAATTTTACCCACCGGAATATTCGGGGCTACATGCTGGCCAAGCATACTAACGGGAGCCGGATTTTCCAGAACGCCTTCTTTAATCATCATTGATGCACCACCGGGCGCTTTTTCCTCTCCCGGCTGGAATACCAATTTTACCGTACCGTCGAACTGGTCGCGCAGAACATGTAAAATACGAGCTACGCCTAACAGGCTTGCCGTATGCGCATCGTGACCACAGGCGTGCATAACGCCCTCAACGGTAGATTTATACAATACGTTGTTCGCTTCGTGGATAGGCAACGCGTCCATATCGGCCCGAAGCCCAACAACTTTCGAGGGAGCCGGGGAGCCATCGCCCTTGCGACCCTCAATAATAGCCACCAAACCCGTGTCAGCCACGCCTTCCTGGGGAGTTATGCCAATGGCTTTCAGCTGGTCGGCCACAAAGCGGGCCGTATTATGCTCCTGAAAAGATAATTCGGGATGCGCGTGCAGGTGTCGGCGAGTCTGAACGATGTCGGCCGCGTATTGCCGGGCGAGAGATTTGATTGAGTCGAGCATGAGAGTAGTGCGGCATTCTGCTGGAAAACCGTAAATAATTCGCTATAAAATGCGGCTTTCCAGCCGCGTTACTGTGTTGTTATAAACTGATAATCGCTGACAACCGTTTCCAGAAAGGCTCGATTCGACAAACTACTTTGAATACTGGTCACTTCCTTAATTTTATCAGCGGTACGCATTAGTACACCTTCGTCACCCTGATAAAGACTTTGGCGAACGATACCCATATCCCGATCAGTAAGTATCCGTACATCAGGAAACTGCACCGTATAATTCTCGGGCAAAGGCCGAATCAATACATCATCCAACGAGACGGCAGGCTTGAGTTTAACAACGGTGGTTCCGGCGGCAATATCACCTAAGCGCTGCCCTTTGCCGTTAGCGGCTACCGTAATTATCGGTACAATACCGCCCATAAACATGAGCGATTCAATCATTCGCAACAACCATCGGATCAGGTAAGCGCCCAATCCCGGCTGCGATCCATTGAGCATAACAACCCGTATGCCCATCGCTATTTTACCAACGCTCCGGCCGTTAAGCAGCCATTCGGACAGCAAATCGTAAAATACGATAGGCGAAAGTAAAAATACCGTGTAAAATGTGCCGGGGGTTAATTTTAGGCTGGCAGGTATGCCTAATACCAATAATGTCCAGCCGAAAATGACTAAATAATCAGTCATTGCGGCCAGAATCCGGTCGCCGATACTGGCGGGTTCATATTCGACAAAAACGTTTTGGGAGGTGCGGATGGCGACAGACATGTACGTAAATCAAAACGGAGCCGCCCATGCGGTCGATCCTCAAAAGTCGTAAGTAAGGCTGTGAGGTCAAAATATTTCCCATAAAAGAGACATAAGTCTTTCTTAAAACCAGATTTTTAATCCAATTTAACAACCTTTACATCCGTTGATCAATGACAATTGGCTTACTACATGCGCGAAGCTCTTTTCATTAAACGCAACTCCGACAAATGGCGGGATATGGAACAGAACCCGACCACAACGGCTGGCCGGGCGGACCCCGACGAGTTGGTAGCCAATTTTGTGGAATTGACGGATGATCTGTCGTATGCCCGAACATTTTATCCCGACTCGAACGTAACGCGCTACCTCAATGGCCTGACCGCACAAATGCACCGGGGCCTGATGCAAAACCGGCGCGAAGACCCAAGTCGGTTTATTACGTTCTGGAAATATGAGTTACCGTTACTCTTCCGGCAATCGCACCGATTGCTGGCCATATCAGCGGGTATCTTTCTGGCGGCCGCCATTATTGGCTGGGTGTCGGCAGCGCACGATAATACGTTTGTGCGGCTGATTTTGGGCGACAGCTACGTAAATATGACGCTCGAAAATATTAAGAAAGGCGATCCGCTGGGTGTGTACAACAGCAGCGACCAATCGACCATGTTTGTCCAGATCACCCTGAACAACATTTACGTGGCCTTCCGCACATTTATATTCGGATTATTCGCGTCTTTCGGTACGATGGCAATGCTGTTTTACAACGGTATAATGCTGGGCGCTTTTCAATATTTCTTTCACGAACGAGGATTGCTTCTCGATTCAATCCTAAAAATATGGGTTCATGGTACGCTCGAAATATCAGCGATTATTATTGCGGGCTGTGCCGGGCTGACGGTCGGTAATAGCCTGCTGTTTCCGGGCACCTACTCCAGACTGGAGTCATTCAAACGGGGCATTAAACAGGGGCTAAAAATTGCGATCGGGCTGGTGCCGATTTTCATTATGGCGGGTTTCTTGGAAAGTTTTATCACGAGGCTAACCCTACCATCTGTTGTGAGTGGAGGTATTATTTTGAGTTCGTCCGCTTTTATTATCTGGTATTTTATTCTGTATCCTATCTCACTTAACCGCAACAACCAGCCATGATTCAACTTTTCGAACAACGCGATTTCGGCAATAAAATCAACGCTACATTCCAGTATATTGTCCAGAATATGCGTAGCCTGGGCATTTCACTGCTCTACATTGTAGGACCAGTAGCGTTGGTGGCCGGTATTGCAACGGGCGTGATGCAGTCTAATATGCTCCACCTTACCGCAGAAGCAGGCAGCAATCGGTCAACGGATCCAATGGCCGCTTTCCAGATAATGAGCCAATTCATATCACCCTCATTTTGGTTAGCCATATTCTTTAGCGTTCTGGCCAACGTGGCTGTAATCCTGACTACTTACGCACACATGAAGGTATACGACCGAACAAAAAGCACGGCAATTGACGTAGCCGACGTCTGGACAGAAGTACAACCTATGATCGGGCGAGCCATTACTATTTCAATCCTTAACTCAATAATTATCGGCATTGCCTTTATCTTTTTCGTTATCCCTGGTATCTACGTTGCCGTCGTTCTCTCGCTGTCCCTAACCGTTACAGCATTTGAAGGGACTGACTTCGGGGCCACCTGGTCGCGTTGTTTCCAACTAATCCGCGATAAATGGTGGTCTACCTTTGGGTTGATTTTTGTGATGAGTCTTATTGTTGGCATTATCGGGTTAATATTTGCCGCTCCAACGGCTATCATCGCCTTTCTAACCACCGCAAAAATGCTTCCTGATGTTTCGGTTGTCTGGCTTATGCTGGGTAACGTTATTAACATTGTTGGCCGGACTTTACTGAACGTCATTCTTTATACTGCGATTGGCTTTCAATACACGAACTTAGTTGAACGCCAGGAAGGTCGAGGTCTGATTTCGGCTATCGACTCCATTGGCACATCGCCAACTCAACCCCGCGCAACGGATGAAGGATCGTTCTGAATTACAACGATTTGGCCAGCTATTCCCAATAGCCAATATACAATTGGGAATCGGTCGAGCAGGCATTTTTCTCTGCTGGCTATGCTTATTATTGACCGCGCCATTCATGGGTTTTGCCCAATCGAAAGGTCCGGTTCTACCCGTAGTTGTTGCCGACGACCGAAGTCCAATTCGCGTTCGCTATCCTGCACCCAGCCATTTAAACGACCTTCAATCTGGCCACGACTATCAATACGGACGCGATGCTCCTCCACCCGAAAATCCATTGGCGCGACTTTGGGCCTGGTTTATCCATAAAATTGGCAATTTCCTGTCTAGTGAAGCGTACGAGAACATCTGGCAATACGTCTTTCTGGCTGCTATTGCGGGAGCCGCAATTTACTTACTCATGAAAGCTGAAGTATTGGGGTTTCTATTTTCGAAGAAAGCGCAGTCGGCTGGGTTGGACTATGAAAATCTGGCCGAAAATATTCACGAGATAGATTTTGCTAAAGCCGTCGATGAAGCCGTCAGTCAGCGAAACTTCCGGTTGGCCGTTCGGCTATTGTATTTGCAAACGCTCAAACAGCTATCCGACGCAAATCGTATTGACTACAAACCCGATAAAACCAACCGGCAATATGTCTACGAATTGACTACTTCTTCACTTCAGTCTGATTTTGAGAAATTAACACGCCAGTTTGAATTCGTTTGGTATGGCGATTTCCCAATAGATGAGGCCCAATTTGCGGCTTTGCAAACAACATTTAACCAGTTTAACAGGACTGGCAAACAACAAGCATTAAATTAAGAATCGCCGGATTATCCGGCACTGGAGAATTTTGCAAAAACCGAATAAATATCTTCTCATCCTGCTTGCCACCCTAACGGCTTACGTGCTCTTCGAGTATTACCGTCCGAAGCCAATTGACTGGCGACCGACCTACGAGAATGATGACAAAATTCCGTTTGGAACACAGGCTCTGTTCGAACTATTGCCCGATGTGATGCAACCGGCGGCTATTCGAACGGTGCGTTTACCGGTGTACAATTTTCTATCGGAGACAAAACTTCCGGCGCGGAGTAATTATATAGTTATTTGTCAGGATTTCAAGGCCGATGGAAACGACCTTAAACAACTTTTGGCTTATGTCCGGCGCGGCAACAACGCCTTTATTTCTGCCTACGACTTACCCGATTCGCTAGGGAAAGTACTTGGTTTCAAAGCCGATGTAAAAGACCCCACAAAAGCCGATTCGACGCTGCGGCAAAATTTCGTAAATCCGCCATTGCATAAGACGAGCGGGTACAATTTCTTTCATGATGATGGCCGTAACTTCCTGTCTATTAAAAAGTCTGGAGGCACAACCGTGTTGGCTCGTAACGACCGGAAAGAGCCAACATTTATTCGTGTTCGTTATGGAACAGGGCAGTTTTTCATTCAAAATCTGCCATTGTCCTTTACGAATTATTACGTACTGGACCCAAAAACGTCAGACTATTCCTTCAAAGCCCTCTCCTATTTGCCAGCTTTGCCTACTTATTGGGATGAATATCAGAAACAAGGTCGATTTAATGAAGATCAGCAGTCTATTTTCCGATATATCCGTTCGCAACCGGCGCTCAATTGGGCGTATTATTTAGTGGCGTTCGGCCTGATTTTCTACGCAATTTTTGCCGGAAAGCGAACCCAACGTGTCATTCCCATTGTGGAACCACTCCAAAATACCTCGCTGGAATTTGTGAAAACCGTTGGGCGAATGTATTTTCAACAAGCTGATCATGACAACCTAGCTCGCAAACAAATTCAGTATTTCCTGGCCGATGTTCGCGAACGATTCGGATTGAACACAACGGTATTAGACAGAGAATTTACAGAAACACTGGCCCGCAAGAGCGGTGCCTCAATGGCCGAAACGGATGAACTGGTACACCTGTTTCGCAATGCACAAAAAAGCATTTCGCTATCGGAGTTTGATTTACTAACCCTGAACCGGGCAATAGAACAATTTAAACAAACAATCTGAAACTGGATTTATATAATCCTTCTTACTATGGCTTTAGTTCTATACCAACTGATTACCAGAACCATAGCGAAGAAAACAAATCATAAACATCCAGGTCCAGACATTCTTTATGGATTCATTTCAAACTCGCATCGACCTTACTTCGCTCACCGCTGCCGTTGATGCTATCCGCGCCGAAGTGGGTAAAGTCATTATTGGCCAACAGCAAACGATTGATTTATTGCTGACCGCTTTACTCGCTGATGGGCATGTTCTGATTGAAGGCGTGCCGGGCGTAGCCAAAACGTTGACAGCCAAATTGCTGGCTAAAACCATGTCAGTGGATTTTAGCCGGATTCAATTCACGCCCGACCTGATGCCATCTGATGTATTAGGAACGTCTGTTTTCATGCCCAAAACCGGTGATTTCGTTTTCAAACAGGGGCCCATTTTTTCCAACCTTGTGCTGATTGATGAAATCAACCGTGCCCCGGCTAAAACGCAGTCGGCGTTGTTTGAGGTGATGGAAGAACGGCAAGTAACAAATGACGGTACAACCTATATTCTTGATGAGCCATTTATGGTGCTGGCTACCCAAAATCCCATTGAACAGGAAGGGACTTATCGGTTACCAGAAGCCCAGTTAGACCGTTTTCTGTTTAAAATTATAATAGGGTACCCCGTTGGCAATGAAGAAGTTGATATTCTTCGCGGCCATCATAACCGGCGGAATTTGACGGATGCGCTCGATGCCGTTAGTGCCGTACTCACCGCCGATCAGTTAGCGGTATTACGAAGTCAGGTACACCAGGTTCACGTAGAAGATAAGTTGTTCGATTACATTGCACAGATCGTGCAGGCTACCCGCGTTAGCAAATCGCTCTATTTAGGTGCATCTCCCCGCGCATCGGTAGCCCTGTTAAATAGCGCCAAAGCTCTTGCCACCCTCCGTGGCCGCGACTTCATTACACCCGAAGACGTTCAGGAATTGGCGGCACCTGTACTGCGACACCGTATATTACTTACGCCCGAGCGCGAGATGGAAGGCGGCACTGCCGATGAAGTTGTAGCACAATTGGTGCATAAGGTTGAGGTGCCGCGATGAAATAACCAGTAAAGACAATGACCAGTACAGAACCAGAAATAGCTAACTGCCGTCTTGCCTACTGGTATAGACTGCAAAGACTATGGCTGCTCTGTCTGACTTTTTCAGTCTTCGTCACGCATTCATTTGTGCAGGGGCAAACACCAACGCGAGAGCAATTAACAGGAACGTGGATCGGCGTTCATTCTGAATGGGATACTGATTTCTTTTGCCCGTTACCAACCTATATCCAATTAGATACCGACAGTGTTTATCATTTGGGTATGGTAGATGGTTCGGCTACCGAATTGACATCAACCTGGGCAGTAAATGGCGATTTTGTACGACTGGATACCATTCATTTCGCTCCTAATCTTATCAAATTACAAGACAATTTGCTGACCGTTGGCACAAACTATCCAATGGTTTTCCGTCGCTTCAATGACCTGCCGGTTGATTCAGCGAGCACATACCGGCAGCTAGTTGGGCATGTCTGGCAATCGGATAATCTAACGATTTACCTCTACAATAATGGTCAGGTGAGTCTGGAAAATCGTATATCGAAACAGCGTACATCTCATTTCTGGCGACTGGCGCAATTTGGCCAATCTGTTTTTCTGGTCATTCGTGGTAATCAATATAATCGCGACAGTGGCTATAAACCGTTATGGCAGATTAGCACTGTATTGCCAAAACAGATGCAGGCTATCGGCTGGAACGGGTGCGCAGTAGCGATGGAGAGATTTCAATTGGTTAGGAATATACCACCGGGCGAGTCATGCCGACCCAGTGGTTTTCAGACGTGCGATAATTGCTTTCTGGCGATGTGGCATGAAGCACCGCTTAGCCGTTCGCCCAAACGCTACGATATAAACCAATTATTCGCAAAGCATTATCAGCCCGTCAATCAGGCTGGACAGTCAGGCTTAATCCGGATTCAGTTCGTAGTTAATTGTGAAGGTGAGCAAGGTTTAGTTGACTTACGTAGTTTTGGCGAGGACTACTGCCCCAAAACCTTCGACTGTCATATTACCAATCAACTAGTAGCGATTTGTCGTGAGCATGTTGCTACGAACCTATCGTTGCGCACGTCTGAGAAAAATGATGCACGCTCGCAAGATGTATCTATTTCGCTCACATTCCGGCTAGAAAACGGGCGATTAATTGACATTCTGCCATGAAGCGACTCTGGATTTTAGGTCTTCTATTACCGCTTTCGGCAGTTGCCCAACTGGATGGCGAACGTTTTCTTAAATCATGCGCATCAATGCTAGCTGCCAATCGAAAAGCGGCATCCATGTTTTACACGAATACAAAACGCGAGAGAATTCGCCTGGATACGTCGTCAGCTACGGCTCAGAATTATCGCTCCCGGGCCTTCAACTATATTTGGCAAAGTAACTACGAAGAAGCTGCCTTATGGCTGGAAAAAACGGGAGACAATTACCCTAAAGAGCATGGCATTATCGGTGAAATCTATTTATCAAAACTACAGGATTACCCTCGGGCATTACGTCATCTGGATGCTTACGATGCGCTGACACCTACCTTCGACGACATGATTAGCAATAATCCGGTCAGTTACTTACGCGGATTGACATATCGTAGTCTTGGTGATCATCATAAAGCTATCGAACAATTTTCCATTGGTATTGACTCTTTGATTGTCAAACATGGCGTAGAATGGGTCAATTACAAGCATTTCGTCAGTAGAGCCGTGAGTTATATTGCGACACAGCAGCCAGAAAAAGCACTGATTGATCTGGATAAAGCCGCTAAAAACTTTAGCCGTAGTGCGCTGGTATCCTACCATCGAGGCCGCGCACTCCTGCAACTAAACCGAACAATTGAAGCCCGAACTGCCTTTCAGGATGCCTCTTTTTTCTTTAAAGCGTTACGGGCTGAACGAACGAGCGACTATCAGGAAGATGATTTCAACCTGGTGTACGAAGAAGAGATTGAGGAAGCACTTGCCAATTTAAAAACCCAAACCCGTTGACATTTCTCCGGCCTTTATTCATAGCCACTCGGTTGTGGTTTGCCCTTACGGCACTTGTGCTACTGTTTATTGTAGCATATGCTTTGCCAATTCTGTTTCCACTGGTAAAGGTCATTTTTACTGTGTTTGTTATCTTAATTGGGATTGATGCCTGGCTTCTATTTCGAGTTCAGGCTAAAGACGGGATTTTTGCCAGACGTGAAGTGCCTGACCGGCTGTCGAACGGCGATGAAAATCCGATCACGATTTATCTCGAAAATCGGTATGCGTTTCGGGCCGGCTTGGAAGTGATTGATGAAATTCCATTCCAGTTTCAACGGCGCGATGTGTTGTTTCGCGCCCGTCTGAAGCCGCGCGAAACGCAGGCCATCCGCTATGAACTCCGGCCCACTCGCCGGGGCGAATACAATTTCGGGGCCGTTAACGTCTTTGCTTTGTCGCCATTAGGCTTATTAAAACGACGGTATCAGTTTGAGCAGGGAAAGATGGTTGCCGTTTATCCATCGTTTTTACAGATGCGGCAGTACGAACTTTTAGCGGCCACCAATCGACTGAATGAAGTGGGCGTAAAGCGTATTCGGCGACTTGGGCATAGTATGGAATTTGAGCAGGTACGGCCCTACACGACCGGCGACGATGTCCGAACAATTAACTGGAAAGCGACTTCCCGCCGAAGTAATTCGCAGGGAGCTTCATTGATGATCAATGCCTATCAGGACGAACGCTCGCAACCCGTTTACTGCCTCATTGACAAAGGACGCGTAATGCAGTCGCCATTTGATGGGCTGACCTTACTCGATTATGCCATTAATGCGAGTTTAGTTTTGAGCAATATCGCGCTCATGAAACAAGATCGTGCCGGTATTCTGACATTCTCTGATCATGTTGGGCAACTTCTCCCCGCCGACCGTCGGACGGGGCATATGCTCAGAATTTTAGAATTGCTCTACCGGCAGAAAACGCGTTTTCTGGAAACGGATTATGAGAACCTGTATGCCAGCATTCGGACCAATATCCGCCAGCGAAGCCTATTGCTATTGTTTACTAATTTCGAAACGATAAGCGCTATGCAGCGGCAGTTGCCATATTTACGCCGATTGGCCAAAGACCACTTGCTATTGGTGATTTTCTTCGAGAACACAGAACTCCGCAGCCTACTCGACCAACCCGCAACCGATACCGAACAGATTTATCTAAAAACGATTGGCGAGAAGTTTTCCTTTGAGAAGAAGCAGATTGTAAAGGAGTTAAGTCAATATGGCATTCAAACTATTCTGACAGCCCCACAAAACCTGACGGCCAATACGGTGAATAAGTATCTGGAATTGAAAGCCCGCGGTATGATTTAATTCTCATCTAGACCGCCTTTCACCGATTCGTAATTGGACTTTAGCCGACCCATTTCTTTAGCCAGGAATGCTTGCAATTGGCGATTAAAATCTTCCTTTTCAACGTCGGATAGCGACGTGTACAGGTCTTTCAATTCCTGATTAATAGCAGCTCGTTCAGCATCTGTAGCTGCATTAATGGACTTATAATGGTATTTGCGGAAATCGTCTTGTGTCATTTGTCAATTACTGTTCTTCAGGCCGGTTACTATCGTCACCTGTCTATCATTCAATCTTGTTTTCGAGAAAGCTTACTATAATCTGTGTGCTTTTCTGAGTCAATTACAATGTAAAAGGCTCCTCCGATGCGGAAGAGCCTTTTACATTGATTTTACTTGGTTACGATTCCATCAAATCTTTCCGTTCTTTCAATCGGGTTCGTTCTATCCGGGCCGATACAAGAATGCTGACTTCGTATAATAATGTCAAGGGCAACGCTACCAATACCTGACTATAAATATCGGGCGATGGTGTAATGATACCGGCCACAATCAGAATGACAATCCAGGCGTGTTTGCGATATTCCCGCATAAATTTCGGGGTAAGCACACCCACTTTCGACAGTACATACGCAACCATTGGCATCTGAAATATCAGAGCGCACCCCAACGAGAGGGTTACCAGAATACCGATGTATGATGTAATATCGAACTGATTTTTGATTTCAGGAGTAATTTGAAAATTAGCTAAGAAATTGATAGCCAATGGTGATACGATAAAATATCCGAACATCAGGCCCATCAGAAAGAGTAGCGATACGTAGAATACCGCTCCGCGAGCCGCATTCTTTTCGACCGACCGTAATCCTGGTTTAATGAATCGCCATACTTCCCAAAACGCATAGGGAAAAGCAAAGCAAAGACCAATAATAGCCGATGATGTCATCGCCATTGTAAACTGATCTGACACGCCCAGAGACTGCAATTCGAAATTGAGCTTCCTTACACACAAATCGGCGTAGCCCGTTATATCGGCCAGTTTACACATCATTCGATACGTCCAGAAGTCAGGGTTTTTGGGACCCATAACGACAACTCTGAAAATATCTTCAATGAAAATAAAGGCAACAATGGCAAACACAAAAATAGCCCCAACAGCACGAATAATATGCCAGCGGAGTTCTTCCAGATGATCCAGAAAAGACATTTCCTTGCCTTCTTCAGTCTCTATCTCTTCGTCAGTCTCTTGGTCTAATGGCATTTTTTTTAAAGATCGAAAGAGTGAAAGACCGAAAGAGTGAAAGCTAAAAAGTTAATGCGATTCTTTAGTCGCTCTTTCGGCCTTTCACTCTTTCGCTCCTTATTAGTTAACTTTTATAAAGTGGAAATGCTTTCATCCACTCGTTAATTTCTTCTTTAATGGTTGCCAGTGTTGCGTCGTCGTTATGATTCATCAGCACCTTGTCGATATATACGACAATTTGTTCCATGTCCGATTCTTTCAACCCGCGTGTCGTCATAGCTGCCGTTCCAATACGCATACCCGAGGTGACCATGGGCGATTTATCGTCGAACGGAACCATGTTTTTGTTGATCGTAATATCAGCCTTAATCAGCGTGTTCTCCGCTAGTTTACCCGTTAAGCCTTTCGAGCGTAGGTCAATCAGCATCAGGTGGTTATCAGTCCCACCCGAAATAATTTTGTAGCCCAAGTTCAGGAATGATCTTGCCATTGCCTGTGCATTTGCTTTTACCTGAACGGCATAATCGTAGAATTCATCGCTCAACGCTTCACCAAATCCAATTGCTTTCGCGGCAATAATATGTTCCAGCGGGCCACCCTGCGTACCGGGAAACACACCCGAATCCAGCAATGACGACATCAAACGAGTTTCTCCTTTTATGGTTTTAATACCAAATGGATTTTCGAAATCATTTCGCATCATAATGATACCACCCCGTGTGCCACGCAGCGTTTTATGCGTCGTTGTGGTTACAATGTGCGCGTAATCGAGCGGATCGTTCAGTAATCCTTTAGCAATCAGACCAGCCGGGTGCGACACGTCGGCCAGTAATAAGGCGCCTACTTCATCGGCAATGGCTCTAAGCCGAGCGTAATCCCAATCGCGGCTATAGGCCGAAGCGCCACAAATAAGCATTTTAGGACGCTCACGTTTGGCCGTTTCTTCAACAACATCGTAGTTGATAACGCCCGTTTCCTGTTCCACACCGTAGAAGGTCGGACGGAAATACTTACCCGAAATATTTACTGACGAACCGTGCGTTAGGTGGCCACCGTGAGATAAGTCAAAACCCAAGATTGTATCGCCAGGATGCAAGCAAGCCACAAACACGGCCGTATTGGCATTGGCCCCGGAGTGTGGTTGTACGTTGACCCAGGTAGCTCCGAATAATTCTTTAGCGCGGTCAATGGCGATTTGCTCAACCTGATCGACAACTTCACAACCACCATAATACCGTTTTCCGGGCAAGCCCTCGGCATATTTATTAGTCAGGACACTACCAGCCGCTTCCATAACGGCTGGTGATACGAAGTTTTCGGAAGCTATTAGTTCAATACCCGACTCCTGCCGGTGTTGTTCTTTGGCAATCAGGTCAAATACCTGCGTATCGCGGGTGGTAGTGGCGGTAGTCATGCTACGAGCGTTTTTTGTATTCGGTTATTTTGAGCATGGGCTGTTTCCTCTGGAACCGGCCAATACCCAACTGATTATACAACAAAGGTACGGCAGAAAATGGTATGATTTGGAAGATTTTGGCTCTTATCCGACAAGATGAAACGTATACAATATAGATGGATTTTTTGAGCGTTTTGACCTACTACTTAAAACCAACGGCTTGAGATTTATCGTTTCCCTTGCGCTATTGCCTGATACTGAAAAGGAGTCATGCTTGTGCTCAGTTTAAATTGTCGGTGGAAATGAGAGCTGTTATTATAACCGCACTCCAGACTTACCTGCCCGATACTCAAATCGTTATCAGTGAGCAATTTTCTAGCGTGGCTAATGCGTAGCTCGTTGAGATATTCGACAAAGGTTTTTCGGGTACGATTCTTAAAATACCGACAGAAAGCCGCTGGGGCCATACCAGCTACGGACGCGATCTGTTCTACCCGAATTTCATCTCGAAAATTTGCCAGTACAAATTCCAGCACTCGCTTCATACGTTCGGTTTCGGCCAAACTTGGGGCAAGCTGACAGCCATCGCTCGCTAATAAATGGACATCCACATCGGTAGCTAACTGGTTAAGAATAGCCAGTAAACTCAGCAGTTGATTTAGCCCCGTCTGTTGCGGTAATTGCTCCATTATCACTGCCACCGCCTGGGTCATTTCTAAACTGAAGTGTAGGCCATAACGTGCACGTTCGAGTAAATGTCGTACAGATTCAGCCTCCGGTACAGTGGCAAGTCCCCGCTCGATAAATGTAGCTGGAAATTGCACCACTACCGACTCGGCTTGCTGTAAGGAATTGCCCTGATAAAAGTCATCATCGTTCCGCCAGAAATGGGGTAAATCCGGGCCAAGTAACACTAAATCACCAGACTGAAACGACTCAACATGATCGCCAACAAATCGACGGCCATTACTCTTGATAATGTACGTGAGTTCATACTCTGGATGATAATGCCAGGGTGCATCGAAGTAAGGCAACTGAAAGCGACGAACTAAGAGCGAACTTTGCTCACCGAACATTATTTTTTCGAAAAGAGCTTTCATAAAATGCGCTATTTTACCCTAAACAATGAATAATTAGGAGGAAGATCGTCAAAATTATACACAAATTAGCAAAACCTATGTTCTTAACGCTCTTCATAGCTAGCTACTTTTGTACCATATAGATGTCTAAACCCTCATCAAATGGAAGCTATAATCGACAAAGAAGTACTGCTAAACGAACTGGATACCGACTATACTGTCAGTCCGGAAGCGATTGCTTTTTATCGTGAGAAAGGATACGTTAAACTTAAAGATGTACTAAGCCCAGCCGTATTGGATTACTACGGCAATATTATTACTGATTTAGTTTTTCGGCTAAATACACTCATAAAACCGATGGAAGAGCGCACCACTTACGAGCGGGCATTTCTTCAAATCATGAATCTCTGGCGCGAAAATGACGAGGCAAAGGAGTTTGTTTTCTCGAAACGGCTCGCCAAAATTGCCGCCGATCTAATGGGCGTTCAAGGCGTTCGGATTTATCACGACCAGGCTTTGTACAAAGAACCGTCGGGCGGCATTACGCCCTGGCACGCCGATCAATTCTACTGGCCATTGTCATCGACCAATACAGTTACTGTCTGGATTCCCTTGCAGGAAACACCAATGTCAATGGGGCCGCTGGCTTTCGCAGAAGGAAGCCAGCATGTTGAAATCGGCCGTGATGTTGAAATTAGTGATACAAGTGAAAAAATCCTGGCCGACGAGTTAACGAAGCAAAATTTTAACGTCCACGACACGCCATTCGACTTAGGTGAAGTTAGTTATCATGCGGGTTGGACGTTCCACCGGGCGGGGCCAAACGTTTCGGGGCGACCGCGCAAGGTGATGACCATGATTTACATGGATAAAGACCAGGTAATTATGCAGCCGCGCAACAAATTTCAAACGGCCGATCATGCCAAATGGCTTGCCAGTGTTCCCGTTGGCAGCCACCCACAAGACGAGTTGAATCCAGTCTTGTTTAGTTATTGAAGCAGTACGTTCTGTCCTTTATTTAGAAAACCCCAGCCAACACTGGGGTTTTCTCGTTTAGTTATGGTGAGAAATGGAAATATTTTCGATCAATTGCTGTTCACCTACCAAACAATCACTTGCCCAAAGCGGTATGAAATCAATTATTACGCTTGTGGTGTGGCTTCTGCTGCCCCTCGCTACGTTTGCCCAGATTATTAAACCCGTCTCCTGGACGTATAAATCGGCCAAATCTTCCGTCAAAGTTGGTGAGATCGTTGAATTACAGTTTACGGCAGCTATCAAAGCCGGTTATCATATTTACTCGTCGGAGGTTAATCCTAAAATTGATGGCCCTTTACCAACGGTCATTAAGCTCACGCCCAATAAAACATACGAGCTGGTTGGAAAAGTAAAACCTATTAGCAAGGTCGAAACCAAATTTGAGGAAGTATTTGAGGGTGACACTTATTTGATGCACGGTCCTGCACAATTCTCCCAACGGGTCAAAATTCTTGATGCTAAGCCAATCATTGAGGGAAATGTTGATTATCAAGTATGTACCGACAAAGATGGCCAATGTATACCGGGAAATGATGATTTCACCATTAGCGGTTTAATTGTCACGGCACCCCAAGCGACTACAACTGCCATTGCTTCGGCTCCTAAAGCAACATCAGTTGTTACAAAGCCCGTTTCTGAAACTGTCGTTGCTGCCGCCACGGCTCCTTCGGCTATAACGGCTACGGAAGCAACTCAGCAACTTACACCGGCTGATATGGTAACGACTAAAGACCCCCTTGCTGTTAATGAAGGCACAAATGCATCAGGAGGCTCTTTATGGAGTTTTATGCTGGCAGCTTTTCTATCGGGTTTGGTTGCCTTGCTTACGCCTTGTGTATTCCCCATAATTCCGGCAACGGTCAGTTTTTTTACCAATCAGCAGGGCGGACAATGGAAAGCGCTGTTATACGGAGCGTTCATTATTGGCATCTATGTTCTGATTGGTACGGTTGTATCGCGCTTTAATGGCCCGGCATTTGCCAATTTTGTTAGTACGCACTGGCTGCCAAACATTATATTCTTTGCCACTTTCTTTATTTTCGGTCTGTCTTTTCTGGGCCTTTTCGAGATTGTCCTTCCGAATTCGATCATCAACCAGGCAGATGCCCGTTCGGAAAAGGGCGGCATTGTCGGAATTTTCTTCATGGCGTTTACACTCGTGCTGGTTTCATTCTCCTGCACCGGGCCAATTGTGGGTAGTTTATTAGTCGCATCGGCGGGCGGTGAAGTGATTAAGCCAATTCTGGGTATGGCTGCATTTTCATCGGCCTTCGCCATTCCCTTTACATTATTCGCTGCCTTTCCGCAATGGCTCAAAAACCTGCCACGATCAGGCGGATGGCTCAACTCAGTGAAAGTCGTTCTTGGATTCATTGAACTGGCCCTGGCGCTGAAATTCCTGAGCATTGCCGATCAGGTTTATCATTGGCACCTCCTCGATCGCGAAGTTTTCCTATCTATCTGGATTGTCATTTTCGCGCTGATTGGTTTCTATTTCTTGGGCAAACTCCGCTTACCACACGATAGCGAAACCAAATTTGTTAGTGTTCAGAAGCTCCTGTTAGCTATCGCAACCTTCTCGTTTGTGGTTTATATGATTCCAGGGCTTTGGGGCGCACCTCTGAAAGCGCTATCAGGGTACCTTCCGCCTGAAACCTCGCAGGATTTCAATTTGCACAATCAATCCACTGTTGGCGGTCGGCAATCGGCAGGATTAGTGGGCAGCGAAACCGTTAAATACGCAGACCTCTTTCATTTTCCACGGGGTTTGCAGGGTTTTTTCGACTACAAACAAGGTTTGGCTTACGCTAAAAAAATAAATAAGCCCGTGTTTATTGACTTCACGGGGCATGGCTGCGTGAACTGTCGCGAGATGGAAGCCCGTGTTTGGTCGGACCCAACTGTAATGTCACGTTTGCAAAACGATTTCGTGCTAATAGCCCTTTACGTCGATGACAAAACGGAACTTCCCGAAACAGAATGGTATACTTCGACGTACGACCAAAAAGTCAAGAAAACGATTGGTGCTCAAAACGCGGATTTGCAAATCACAAAATATAACAATAACGCCCAGCCGCATTACTGCTTAGTGAATAACGAAGGCAAATTACTGGTAGCGCCTAAAAACTACGACCGCGACGTTCCAAATTTTGTAGCGTTTCTAGAATCGGGGAAAGCAAAGTTTTAGCCCAACTATAAGGAAAAGGCCTTACTGTTTAATATCAAGTACGCGTGAATATACTTTTTGTTTGTAGCAGGAATCAATGGCGAAGCCCAACAGCCGAAACGATTTATAAAAACCATCCGGCTCATTTTGTAAAATCGGCAGGAACTGAGCCGTCTGCTCGAATCAAGTTAACAAACAAGCTTGTAGATTGGGCCGATTTAATTTTTGTGATGGAAAAGCGGCATAGGCAACGAATGACGGATAAGTTTCCAGATGCAATCAGGAACAAACAAATTATCGTCCTTGATATTGCTGATGACTACGGATATATGGATGATGAATTAATTGAATCTATAAAAGCGTCGGTTTCACCCTATCTGGATAATGTCGAGTAACCAAAGGCAAAACTCAGCTAGGCATAAATAAGAACATAACCCTAACAAAAATCCCCGCTAGAATCTGGCGGGGATTTTTTGTTACTTATAAAGTTTATTTATCAGGCAACGCTTTCGGCCGGAACTGCTTGAGTTTGTATCATTTCCATATCTGGTTTCGACTGGTCGGTCAGTAGGACGCGACCGCGTTCTTTTCGAACAATACGAGAATAGAGCGAAATCTCCTGATCGAACAAGAAACGGAAAAACAACCGGATGAAGGATGTGTGGTATTTCAGCGTTTCGTAATATTCCGGTGCCGATTTCTTAATGTCGGGCAATCTGTTCCAAGGAATAGATGGAAAATCGTGGTGTTCATTATGAAAGCCTACGTTCATATTGGGAACGTTAAGCGGGCCATAGTAACTATACGTTTCCTGCTCTGGATCGAGTGTCAGGAAGTGCTCCTGAATCCATCGGGCGCCTAACGGGTGAAATCCTACCGAGAAAAATAGGCAAAGACCCATAAATGCCAATGCTTTCCAGCCAAATAGAACAACAATTAGCGTATCAAAAGCTAACTGAACCACAACATTAGCCAGCAACCATTTGTCAATCACCGCTAACTCCTGCATTCTGAGCGTACGGATACCTTGAAAAATTGGAAAAAATAGCAGCCAGATTGCCTTACCAATAGCGTAGTTTTTAATCAATTTAGCTTCGTACCAGTCCGGCAAGTCGGCATCTAACTCATGTACACCCTGAAACGCATGGTGCTTAATGTGAAAGTTTTTAAATGTTAAAGCGGTTGGAAATACGGTTGGCAAATTGGCCAGAATAGCCGTCCATGTATTAGCTGCCGGTTTACGAAAAACCAGATTATGAGCCGCTTCGTGGATGCAAACGAACAGCGTATGTGCCGGGAAAGCTCCAATAAACCAGGCCGCTCCCACCACAATCCACCACGATTGATCGCGAACGAGATAGGCCATACCTGTCATAAGTATAACACAACCCAGCGCAACCCAAAACGTTGTCGGGTTTTTCTGCCCAATCAGTTTTTTGATTTCGGGATGAGATTTCAGAATTTGCCGGGTACGAATCCGGTGAGGTTCGGAAGCGTTTGAATGAACAAAATCAGTTAACGTTGCCATAGAATAAGGTGTCGCCGGTACAACGGGGCCGCCCGTGTGGTTCGGTAAATAATGAATAGTAAAATTAACACATTTTCAGCTGAGAACGCCATTTATGCAACCGAAATTCCCTAATGTTAACAGTTTTTCTCTGTCAAACAAGAAAGGCGGAGCCAACTGGCTCCGCCTTTACTGATTCAGGTTGATTCAATAAAATGTAAGTAAATGGTAGGATTAACAGTTAAAGCCCAAGTGGGAATGAATAGCCCAGTGATAGAGCCACGCCCCGATTTCGAACGTTTACGTTTACGACTGGCACTTGTACCTGCCGGGTGAAACCCTGCGTATAGCGCCCTTCGATAAAAAATTTACCGCTACCGGCGTCCATTGATAGGCCTAACCCGCCAACGGCACCAACATCCCAGCGACTTAGCATACCGCCATAATTAACGTCTACATCAAAGGGTTGAGTAGTAAAGAGGGCAGATGCGCGAGTACGAATGCGTCCATCGAATGCATAACTCACGGCAGGGCCAGCAATTAAATAAGGTTGCACGGGTCCATCGGTCAGGTTAAATTTAAATAGCAATGGAATTTCAATATGTTGGGATTGGTAAGCGATTGTGGCTCCAAGTGGCAATGTAAACCCGCCCAGATTGAGATCGACACCTTCTTTTATAGCAACACCTTTTTGTATGTAAGAAACTTCGGGACGAAACGATACGCGATCGCTTAGGGGGATATCCAGGAAAATGGCGCCGGTTGGCCCAACTGAAGGATGAAAAGCGGGAGTTAAACTACCCAGATAATCGGGTTTGGAGGCAAAGCCCACATTAGCACCACCCCGGATGCCGATTTGAACTTGAGCAAAAGATTTTTGAGAAGCCAACAAGCCAACTAAGGCAATGACACCGGCAAGCACAATTCGTTTCATGGTTATGAATGGAAAAACTGATTGGGAAAATATGAACCTGAACTTGATTGTGTATACTGTCGGCTATAGGCGATCTGGTTTTTACTGCGAATTTGATGGTTAGAGAGCGGTATGGTAGAAAGGATTAATCCCGTTTCAAAAAAATTTAATTCTCTTTCCGACAGGTAGTAGGCCAACTAGTGGCAATAACTGATTTTGTTTGTGGATTAGACTGTTGTATTTTTTCTTGAAAACATTGTAGCGGTCTCGTAACTTTACCAATTACCTGCGCTCTTAACCCAACAATGAAATATATTAAGCCAACTAAATTTAGTTACCTGCCTAACTTCCTGATGCCGCTAGACGTACTCGGTTTTTTTGAGTGCGACCCGTTTGGAAACTCACTGTTAGTCAGGCGATTCATAATCGCTTTAGTAGGCTGGCTGACGTATGCCCGATATACGGTGGTGAACCGGATTCAAATTGAAGGCACCGAAAATCTGGAGAATTTACCGATCAACAACGTCCTGTTTTTATCAAACCATCAGACGTATTTTGCGGACGTAATCGCCTTTTTCCACATCTTTTGTGCCGTTAAATGGGGGTTTCAGAACACGATGCTGCCACCCGTTTATTTACTCGGCCCTCGGGCGCGACAGTATTACGTGGCCGCTTCGGAAACGATGAAAAAAGGGATTGTTCCGCGCGTTTTTGCCGCAGGTGGTGCCTTAACTATTGAACGCTCATGGCGGGCCGAAGGGCGTGAGGTGCAACGGGCCGTTGATAATACGGCAAATGATAAAATTGCCAAAGCTCTCGAGCACGGCTGGGTCGTTAGTTTTCCGCAGGGCACAACAACGCCTTATGCGCCCATTCGGAAAGGAACTGGGTATCTTATCAAAAATAACGAGCCAATCGTGATACCAGTCGTTATCAACGGGTTTCGGCGGGCCTTCGATAAGAAAGGGTTACGCTTCAAAAAACGCAACACACTTCTCACGGTTCAGTTTAAAGCACCTCTCCAATTCGGTCCCGACGATACAGTCGAAGAAATTGTTGCTAAAGTCCGCCATGCCATCGAACAGGATGAGCCGGAATGGGCAAAAGAACAATAGGATAGACAAATGGGCGTACCAACAGAAGCATGCCCAAGCTATTTTTTACAACAGCCAGCGGAAGAAAATATAGAATGTAAAGGACAGGAGTATCGAAACAGGCAGCGTCAATACCCAGGCAAGAGCGATATTTCTGACCGTACCGGCCTGTAAATTTTTTACACCTTTATTGGCCACCATGCTTCCGGCAATACCCGACGAAAGAACATGCGTAGTACTAACGGGCAGTTTCAGCCAGGACGCCATACCAATCATCATAGCAGCCACCAATTCGGCCGAAGCACCCTGAGCATAGGTTAGGTGTTGTTTACCAATCTTCTCCCCTACTGTTACCACAATTCGGCGCCAGCCAATCATTGTGCCAAGACCCAACGATATAGCAATCATTAGAATTACCCACAAAGGAGCATAATCTGTGAAACGGCGCAGTCCACTTTCTTCGCCCATATTCTTGGTTAGCAAGGCTAACTGGCTCGCACTGAGGTTAGACCCTTCATCTTCCGCTATTTTCTTTACGTTGCTGTTGATAAGCAGTAAATCCCGCCGTACATCCAATCGTTTCTCATTCGGGATTCTTTTGTCAACGAGTGGGCCGTTTACCAATTTACTCAATTCAGAAAGTTCAACATGAGTTTGAGCCAATCGGGCACGGTTTGTAGGCGAAAGACGGGTTGAATCCAGCGAGGAAATCGTTTGCTGAATACTGGTGATATTTGTTTGCATCAAGCGCGGATCAAGATCGGCTTTAACGGCAAAATGATAGGGAACAATACCAATCAGGATAAGCATAATCAGGCCCACACCCTTCTGCCCGTCGTTACTACCGTGAAAAAAACTCACTAATGAACAGGTAGCAATCAGGATAGCCCGAATCCAGGTAGGCGGTTCTGTATTCTTTTTAGGTTCTTTAAAAAGCTGGTCTTTTACTTCATCAGGTACCGAACGGCGCAAAATAAACATCAGCACAATTGCCAGACTGAACCCTAATAAAGGAGATAACAACAAGGCATAGCCGGTTTCAATGGCTTTTTCCCAGTTAACAGCCGCTCCGGTTTTATTTTCGGGCATCGTTGCAAATGCCAGACCAACACCCAGAATTGACCCGATAAGGGTGTGAGAACTCGAACTGGGCAAGCCAAAATACCAGGTACCAACGTTCCAGATGATAGAACTCAGGAGCAAAGCCATTACCATGGCTACGCTGTGATACACATTCTGGTCAACGAGCAACTCAACCGGGAGCAGGTTCACAATTCCCATTGCAACACCAATACCACCCAGTAAAACACCCGTAAAATTGCAAATTCCCGACCACACAACGGCGACCGTTGGCTTTAGCGCATTGGTGTAAATAACAGTGGCGACGGCATTGGCTGTATCGTGAAAACCATTAACAAATTCAAAGGCACACGCAGCGAATAGGCTGATAAAGAGGAGGATAAAAACATCCGTTTCTAAGCCAAACATAAGTGAAGTATCTTCTGTAGTTAAGCGAACGGTGGGTCCGTAAGCCAATGATTGCCACAAAAGTACGTCAAACTGGGCAGAGCCGTATTACCAAATTGTTAAGACACGCAAGGCGGCAGGCAAGTTGCGTTTGATTAAGCGCGTTCGAGTAGTGAAAACAGCGACTTTCCAGCCGCCTTATTTTTTACCGGCCAATTGCCCACAGGCCGCATCAATATCTTTGCCTCGGCTCCGGCGGACGTTCACGATTACGCCTTTATTGTCTAAATAGCTGGCGAATTTATCCAGTGTTTGCGGGTCCGTATTCGTGAAATTAGCCTCGGCAATAGGGTTGTATTCAATGATATTAATCTTTGCCGGAACGCGTTTCGTAAACTTCCAGAGTTCCTGCGCGTCTTGTAGCGTATCGTTGAAATTGTAGAACAGAATGTATTCAAACGTAATACGCGTTCCCGTTTTTTTGTAGAAGTAAGTCAGTGCATCACCCAAAACCTCCAGCGTATTGCTTTCGTTAATAGGCATAATCTGGTCGCGCTTCACATCGTTAGCCGCATGGAGCGAAAGGGCAAGATTAAACTTTACAGCATCGTCGCCGAGTTGTCGAATCATTTTGGCGATGCCCGCCGTTGAGACCGTAATCCGCTTTGGCGACATGCCTAAACCATCGGCCGAGGTAATACGGTCAACCGATTCGAGTACGTTTTTGTAGTTCAGCAACGGTTCGCCCATGCCCATATACACAATGTTCGAGAGCGGCACATTGTAATTTTCTTTGGCCTGCCGGTCAATAGTGACTACCTGGTCATAAATTTCGGCAGCGTCAAGATTACGTTTACGATCCATATAACCCGTCGCACAGAATTTGCACGTCAGCGAGCAACCCACCTGACTCGATACGCAAGCCGTCATGCGATCGGTGTCGTCGGTACGCAGGGACGGAATTAAAACGCCCTCAACCAGATTTCCGTCAAACAGGCGAAACGACGATTTTATGGTACCATCGTTGCTGCGTTGTTCCTGATCTATTGTTAGTGGACGGATCTCAAAATTAGTATTTAGCAGTTCCCGCGTAGGCACCGACAAATTCGTCATTTGCTCGAACGAAAGCGCCGATTTTTTCCAGAGCCACTCATGAACCTGTTTGGCCCGGAATCCCTGTTCGCCGTGTTGTGAAAACCACTCTTTTAACTGAACAGCAGTCAGTTTACGAATATCTTGTTTCATACTCTAGCGCCGACCGTCCTCAGCCGACTGACTATATAATACGAGTCGACCAGAGATAAGCGAAATTCTTGTTTCCTTTTTAATTTAACTGATCAAGATGATCGGTACTACTCCGCCATTTTTTTCCTGTTTCCAGCCCTTTTGGAACCCAAACGGCGGCTTTATCCATCACTTTCGGCGCAATTGGCCGAATATAAGGATACAGAAATGCGGTTTCTGCCTGACGGGCGGGCATTTTAACGCCCATATAACTCAACAACCAAAGGATAACACTAATTCCAAAGATCCACGTAAAAAGACCAACAGCCGCGCCTGCTACACTATCGAATGTGCCTAATACAGAATATTTTAGCGATCGCCGGATGGCAAATCCCATCTGATTAATCATGACCACCGTCGGGAAGAATATGACCGAAAATCCCAGCCAGGGCAAAATTTTCCGGGCAATCTCGCGGCTGATGTAAGGACTGAGCAGATCAATGCCGAACGCCAGAAATTTGAAACCGACAATCATAGCCACGACAAACGCAATGACCGCAACAATCTCCACCAGAAGACCTTTTCGGTAACCATTATAAACTCCCCAGGCGAGGGGAATAAGCATAAGTAAATCGAGGGTATTCATTCGTACCTACGGGCTTCAGCCCGTATCTGGCAATAATTTATTACGGGCTAAAGCCCATAGGTACGCTTATTGTAACAACGTTTTTACCATGGCTAAAATGGCTTTTCCATCGGCCTGACCAGCAAGTTCTTTAGTCGCTACGCCCATAACTTTGCCCATATCTGACGGAACTGATGCACCCACACGAGCAACGATGGCCTGTAGTTTTTCTTTCAATTCATCATCCGATAATTGCTTGGGTAAATACTGTTCGATAACGGCGATTTCGGCTTCTTCTACGGCTAGTAAATCCGGGCGATTCTGCTGACGGTAAATATCGGCCGAGTCTTTCCGCTGCTTTACCGCTTTGGTTAAAATCTTGGTTTCATCTTCGGGTTTAAGTTCACCGGATTGACCCTCTTTAGTTTCTTCGAGCAGAATCATGGACTTAACAGCCCGCAATGCGCGCAGCTTATCTGTGTTTTTAGCCAGCATGGCCTGCTTAATATCAGCGTCAATTTGTGCTTTTAATGCCATCTCAGTAATGAATAATGGATAATATAAAATTGATAATGGTCGATTGATATGCACCCATGAACCATCACCGGTTCAGCAAAGTTAAGAAACCAGTCATTGTTCATTGTATATTACTCTTTATTCATTACCTGATGGCACGTTTAAGCGTTAATATCAACAAAATTGCTACCATTCGAAATGCACGGGGTGGCAACAACCCTGATCTAGTGAAAGTCGCGCTTGATTGCGAACGCTTTGGTGCACAAGGGATTACCGTTCACCCGCGCCCCGACGAACGTCATATTCGCTATCAGGACGTGCTGGATTTGAACGAAGTCGTTACGACTGAATTTAATATTGAAGGTAATCCGGACGACCGGTTTATTGAGTTGGTCAAACGGGTCAAACCCGCACAAGTGACACTTGTTCCCGACTCGCCCGACGCCATTACGTCCAATGCAGGCTGGGACACGATCCGTCACGCCGACCATCTTCGCTATTTAATTGATACGTTCAAAGCCGATGGTATTCGCGTGTCTATTTTCGTGGATGCCGATGAGCGTATGGTTGAAGGTGCCAAAGCGGTTGGTACCGACCGGATTGAATTATATACAGAACCGTATGCCACCCATTATGCGGAGAATCGCGAAGCGGCCATTGCCCCTTTTGTTCGGGCTGCCCAACTGGCTATAAAATTAGGACTTGGTCTCAATGCAGGCCATGATTTGAGTTTGGAAAACCTACGCTACTTTAATGAACAAATACCCGGTCTGGAAGAAGTCTCTATTGGCCATGCCCTCATCAGCGATGCGCTGTATTTTGGCTTAGAGAATACAATTCAGATGTATTTACGGGAATTAAATAATTAAGCAGATTTAGATTTTAGTTTTAACCACAGAGGCACAAAGAACACGAAGATTTTAACTATCTGTTTTAAGCGATTTAAGACCGCAACGGCGGCCCGGTCTGTGTTCTTTGTGCCTCTGTGGTTAAAACTTTTGCTTTGGCAATCAATTAGATTACTTACAAAAACAGGCTGAAGCCTGTGAAACATACATGGTTCACCAGTTGCCGGTTGAAGAGTTTTTAGAGAAAGCCAAAAATATGCCCGTCATCGACGTTCGATCGCCGGGTGAGTATGATCGCGCTCATATTTCCGGCGCAGTAAATATTCCACTATTCGACAATGATGAGCGGGCACTGGTTGGTACAAAATATAAAAATGCGGGAAAAGATGCGGCTGTGTTGCTGGGACTCAC
>CAXVWN010000251.1:0-12628 GCA_964263725.1 Spirosoma sp. | reverse complement strand
CAACGGTTCGGGCGACATGAGCACCTGGGGCAAACAACCTAACGGTCAGGACTGGAGCATCGGCATTACGAACCCATTACATAGAGACACCATTTTTGCCATCGTGCCCCTGCACCAACCCGCTGTGGTGACCTCTGGAAGCTATGAAAAGTTTGTAGTTTTCAACGGCAAGCGATACGCCCATATCATTAACCCCAGCACAGGATACCCGGCCACGGGCGTCAGCAGCGTAACGGTTTTTGGACCCAGCGCGGAAACAGCCAACGGCTTCAGTACATCGATGATGGTGCTTGGTAAAGACGCCGGGCTAAAACTAATTCGGCAGCACCCCGACTATCACTATATTCTAATTACCGACGCGGGAGAAATCGTCTCCTCCCCCAGTTTACACGTAAAGCAGCGCCGGTTGTCTGATCAATAACAGTCCATCAGCACTTGACTGTGTGCTTGGTAATAACTAATGGGTTGGCCTAACCGCTGCTGGCAAATCGTATTGAGCAAGCTGAGCACGTCTTTTTGCATGGCCAGCGAGCCGCAAAGCATCAGAACGCCGTTTTTCATCAGTACGTCTGCAATGAAATCAGCGTCGCGGGTGAGTAAATCGCTGACGTACTGCTTATACCCCTCCCGCGAATAAGCTACATGCAGACTCGTCAGTTTATCATCGGCTTGGCTTGTTTCTAAAAACGTTTGATAGACGGCAAACGAACTGCTATGTCTGAAACCGCAGTACAGATGGCAAGGAACCGCCTGTTTATTTTGACTGATCATGCCTAAAAACGGGGCAATACCCGTACCGTTAGCAATCATCACCACAACCGGGGCTTTTTGAGGAAAATGAAAGTGAGCGTTGTCAACAATGCGGGCGCGGACCGTTTCGCCGGGTGTCAATTCGTGCAAAAAGCCAGACCCCAATCCGTTCGGGTGAAGCCGAACGCTCAGTTGCATCTCATTGTCGAGCATACCAATCGAGTACAGACGTTCGCGGTGATCGTTCGCGGGATAAATGGCCAGCAAATCGCCCGACGTAACACGCTGCCGACGCTGGGGTCGTAGCCGCACCAGAAACGTACCATCGGTTTGCGCAGTACGGGTGTTGTTAGTCACGGTCATCGTTTTCAATCGCGAGGGCAGCACATGATCTAGATCAGGCATCACCGATAAAGGCTGGTTGGACTGCTGCGACCAGGCTTCGGCCCACAAGCCAAACTCCTCCGGTGATCGATCATTGACTGTATGGATATCGATCAGCGGAACCGCCCAGGATTGCCGGGAAAGCAATTGATTGATCTCAAACGCAAACTGGCAGAAATTGGGATAAGCGTGCGACCCGAAACCCAGCACTGAATAACGAACCGACTGCAACTGAGGGTATTTTTCAATCAGTGTAGAAAACTTTGTGGCATTCGTTGGAGCCTCGCCAATCCCGTAGGTGGCAGTCAGTACAATCAGGTGTTCTGCTTTGGGAAAAACGGTGTAGTTGTTACACTCGGTCAGGAAAGATTTCTCCCCTTGCTTGAGCAATTGTTGGTGAATAATTTGGGCAAAGCGGTAGGTACTGCCGTTTTCGGAACCAACCAGAATAATAAATCGGCTCTCGTTGACTGAATACTTGTTTTTGACTCGATTAGCGCGTCGTTTCCAGGTGATTGCAAAGCCGGAATAAATGAAAAAGAGAATATTACCCGAGGCTATAGCCAGAATGAGCGCCCAGATGGCGCTTGCCCGACCCGTGTGTAAATCCAGGCTCAGGTTAGTCAGCAAGACAGCGGTCGGGTAGGGGACTTCGCTCAGAATATCGCCCGTTAGCTGATTAACCGTTAATTCACGGTCTTTGAGCTTCAGCGTGTAATAATCTTCGACATCTTCTGAAAAAGGGAATTCAATACTCTGTACTTCTGCAAGACGAATGTTTTTAAATACTGCAAAGTCAGCCAATTTGCGTTCAGGCTTCGACTGAATGGCGTCGAAGTCGATTTTGGATGAAATTTTCTCTTCACCAACCAGATTGAATCGGGCCAACGAAAGGTACGTTCCGGATAAGGCAATGACGAAGATCGGAATCAGCGACAGCCGCCCCACTACGACGTGGTAATATTGGGCAAAGTTGTCCCGGACAATCCGGGTGAAAAATCGCTTTACCCCGCGCTGACGCTGAATAATCAGCATGGTGCCGGAAATGGTAATTAACAGCAGCAGAAATGCAGTTAAGCCAATAAAGAACCGACCGGCCTCGTGCAGAAACAAAGAACGATGCAGCGCGGTGACCCACTGACAGAATTCACTTTGCGGGGTAGGTGTACCCAGAATTTTGCCCGTTTGTGGATTGACATAAGCGGTCAGGGTTTTGCCGTCGGCATCGCTTCCCTTGATCTGCACAAACTGGTTGGCATCAATACTCAGTTCACTGATTTCGGCAACGTTTTTTTTCAGAACGGGCAGTGTCTGAGCCAGCGTAAGCTGATTGAAATTTTCGACCCGATACGGCTGGAGTTTCTGCGATACGGGCTCGAATGCCAGAATGATGCCTGTGATCGAAGCCAGGGTCAGCAAAAGAAAAGAAGATACAGCCAGAGCTAAATGGCTGTATCTCCAAACAGAAATGGTCATAAATAGAGCCGCTGTTAATTGCTGGCATTAGGGCTAAAGCGTACGTAGCGAATGAAGCCAGTACCCTCACTTTTAGCGGAAAGCGCTTCTGTTGTTAGCGGAATTTCGATGTCTTTCGCGTGATCTTCCTTGTCCTCCACGGCACTTTCAAACCGGAGTTTGTAATCCTTATTGAGCTTCGAATTGTCGATTTCCAGCACGATCACGCTGCGGTCTCCACCAGCCACTGATGCGCCACTGATGGCGCTGATGTTGGCCGTTTTTTTGCCCAGCGCCTTATACCAGGCCTTCACGTCCGGGTACCATTTTTTATCGGAGCCGAGCACATACAGGGTTTTCTCGTAGGCACCTTTCCCGTTCATGAGCGAAACGGCCAGATATGCTTTTTCGCCCATATAATTGGTCATCTGGATCATGCATTTGTACTGAATTGTTCCCGACTGTTGAGCAATCGAAGCCGATGAGCCGACTAGTAATAGGGCCAGAACCAAGGAGCCGATTTTGTGTAAACGAGACATAGTCTTATTTCAGGAAATTAACGGATATGTTGTTTTTAGTCAGCGATTCATTTTCGCTGGCCAGATCAAAAGCGGTTTCTTTGAAGTTGGTGGAGATGTCTTTCTTGGCCCCAATTGACAGCAGGTACTTCATCATGATATCATCTTTCGATACCATTGCTGCTTTGTGTAGCGCGGTGACTCCTTCCTTGTTACGAGCGTTCACATCGATCTGAAGAGGTTCCAGCCGTTTCACCAGCGAGAGGTCATTTCTGGCAACCGCTATATGGTACAGCGTATTTCCATTCTTCTGCGGAGCTTTGATATCAAGACCTTTTTCCTGAAGCAGGTTTAGTTTTGCCGTAAAGTCATCGGTTTTTGGTCCATCCGGCCGTGAGCCACCCTCTGGTCGTTGTCCACCTTCTGGGCGAGGGCCACCTTCCGGGCGAGGGCCGTTGTTCGGCGTATAGAATTGCACAAGGTAAGCCGCCAGATTATCGCCGTTTTTGTCCGTTACTTTAGCGTCAGCACCTTTGCTTAACAGATAGCTCACCACTTCAGGCGAATTGCCCCGAACTGCCATGGCGAGTGCCGTAGTGCCTTTCTGGTTGACCTGGTTAATGTTTTTTACCTTCGGTACCAGCATGTCCAGAACGGCAATATCCCGGTTAGATGCAGCCGCATTCATGAACACCGTGTTGCCTTCTTCGTCGGCCTGGTTTACGTCAACGCCTTTATCCAGAAAGTACTGGATCAACTCATTCTGTTTGGGTCTGCGAACGATGGCGTGTAAAACGTTTTCACCGTTCTTGTTGGTTACGGTTGGTTTGATGCCCAAGCTTTCCAGATACTGGAATACTTCGATAGGCGCAGCGCCCTGACGTCCTCCCTGGCTGGCCATGATCATGGCCGTACCATTTACGGGAACTCCTCGTTGCTGTAATGCTTTCAGGGTGTTGATATTACCACTTCTGGCCGCATAACTAAACGCGTTGTTACCGGCTGCATCCGTGCTTTTTATATCCAGACCTTTCGAGACAAAATAGTCTGTCAGTTTGAGATCTTTATCGTTTGCGATGGCGAGCAGTAGGGCGTTGGCTCCATCATGATTGAGGTCTTTTTTGAGATCGGCCCCATTCGCCAAGCATAAGTCATAGATTTTCGTGTTTTGCTGACCACTGCCAGCGGCAAAATTCAGCGGAGTCGCTCCGTGACTATCGACAAGATTAGCTTTTGAGCCTTTCGAGATCAGGTACTCCATAATTTCCACATTGCCGCGGTTAGCCGCCCAGTGCAAATAGATACGGCCATCGTGAGTAGGCTTACTTACAGCATTACCGGGTTGTGACAGCAGATAGATAATTGCCTCATTGGGAGCCTGCGCATTGATCGCCATTACAACGGGATCAAAACTTGCGGGATTGAACTGCGACGGACTGTTCCCTTTCTCGACTTCGGCTTTAACCTGGGCCGCGTCAGGCTTCCCTTGCCAGAACGACTGTTCCAGCAGCACGTTTTTCTGAGCTTGGACGGAGAGCGAAATGCTTACCAGAAGAGCGATGACTATTTTTTTCATAGGGATATACTGGAGTTGAAATGCTGATGTAACTGCTTAGGCGCTAAGGACTGACTGAAACGGGTTGCAAGCTACTAAGATTCAGTCTAAATAAGGACTGAACAGTGTCACTAAATTTGATAGCGGTTAAAAGCTTTAGAAAAATTCTGTTAAAAACATTCCAAACATTTTTTGGCAGGATTTACAGGATAAGACAGGATTTAAATGGCCAAAATCCTGTCTTATCCTGTAAATCCTGTCAACTAATACCGCTATTAGAAACGGTACGACAGTGTCGCTGTAAATTGCCGGGGAGGAATTGGCATAATGCTGTAGCGATCGTGAATCAGGTAATTCAGCGTATTCGTGATGTTGGACACCTTAGCCAGTAGCGAAATTTTCCGGAAACCATAGCCTGCCGATACGTCGAACGTAGTGAAACCGGTCAGCGGAATCAGGCGGCTAAATTCTGGCGTTTGACCATAGGTGTTGTTATTACCGCCGTACCGATTGCCCGTGTAAAAGGCAGAAGCGCCCAGTTTTAAGCCTTTCAATTGTGGCAGATCAAACGTGTAGAAAATAGTTGCGTTTGCGGTGTGAGCCGGGTTGTTGGTTAGGCGTTCGCCTTCGATTGGTGAACCCTTAATGAGCGATGCTTTGGTATACCGCATATAATTGTAACCGTAGCCGGTGATGAAATAGAAGTTCTTCGACAGATTCCCCGTCAGGTCTATCTCCAACCCATCGCTGGTTGTTTGGCCCGTAAACTCCTTCACGTTCGCGTCGGCATTGGCCGTGCCATCCGCTTTTAGTGGTGCCATTTGGGCAAAATTGCTGTTTACAATGTGGTATACACCGAGGTTAGCTGTAATTCGACCGTTAAATAATTCGTTTTTAACACCCGCTTCAAACTGATCAACAATGGATGGTTTTAAGATCTGCCCGTAAATATCAACCCCCGTATTGATAGTGAAATTGTTCGAATAGCTACCGAAAAAGGAGGTATTCTTGGTCGGTTGATACATCAGAGCCACTTTGGGCGAAAAGGCTGCATCCGTTTTGGTTTCGACGGCTCCCCGCGTTTCTACTTGCGTTAACAGATTCAGGATGGTTGTCTGTACCGTTTTTTGTTGTGACCATCGGACGCCAGCCAGGATTTTGAATTTATCACTTAGGCTAATTAAGTCCTGCACGTAGAAACCCAGTCGCTTTGAGGGCGATGTAGTCCGGGTTGTGGCGGTAGCATCGGGAATGTCGGTACGGGCTTCGTAGAGACTCGGATTCAAAATATTGATTTTATCGTAGGACGTTTTACCCGTTCCGTAATTGACTGTATACGCCGTACTCTTGCTCACGACACCTACCAAATCGCTACCCACCAGTAACTGGTGCCCAATTGAGCCTGTGTTGAATCGCCCGTTGAGGTTTACCTGTCCTGTATAATCGGCCTCGCTGGTCATTGTTCGGCTAAGCGTGCGTGTCCAGTCGCCGGTAGCCGATACATTGTTATTCGGAACCCCTGATCCGTAGGCGCTTACATCGGTTCCTTGCGCTGAGGCAATGGCGGTTAACTTCCAGTTGTTGTTAAACGCATGGTCGATATTCGTGGAAAGAGACGTTTGTTTTACGTTGTTATAAGCCCAGGGCGTATTGATGAACCGCGACCGGGGTACGTCGGCGATGATGGCATCCTGATTTAGATTCAGCGAACCAACGCCATTGTCGGGCGTAAAATCAGCTTTCAGGTAATCTCCCTGAAGCAGGATGGTGGTTTTCTGGCCCAGTTTGTAGAGCAAAGATGGATTAACATACAACCGCTTTGTTTTTACCACGTCCCGATAGCTGTTGGCGGTTTCATAGGTGCCAACTACCCGAAACGCCAGATTTTTGGCCAGCGGTCCGTATAAATCGACAATAGGTTTGAACAGGCCATAGCTACCAACCCGCATCGACACTTCACCACCACGCTCGAACTTTGGTTTCTTGGTAACCATGTTGATAATCAGGCCACCCGATACGTTACCATAGAGCATAGCTGAACTCCCTTTCAGCACTTCTACCGATTCCAGCGTGCTGGCTTCCGGGAAGCCCATGGTGTTGGAAATAACCCCGTTTTTAAAAATACTGCCCCCCGCTCCGGCAATACCAATGCTGTAACCACGAGCCGAGAACGTTTCGGCTACACCACCGCGCTGTTGCGTAAGCGATACGCCACTCACGTTTTTCAGGACATCTCCTAAGCGCGAAGCCTGCTGATTGGCAATGACCACACTGCTCACCACACCCGACATTTGGGGTAGATCCAGCGGAGCAATGGCCGCTTTACCAAGTGTTACTGTTTGATTATTACCGGTCACCTCCACTTCACTCAATTGGGCAGCGCTTTCGGCGAGGGCAAAATCAGTGTTAGTTATTTGGCCTGCCTTCACCGATACGGTCTTTTCCTGGGTTTGAAGGCCCACAAAAGTTACCTGCATTGTATAGGTACCAGGATTGACTCCTTTCAACTGAAAGGTTCCATCTTCGGCGGTAATCGTGCCCTTGCGGACTTCCTTTAAACTAACATTAACGAATGACGCGGGGTTACCATCGCTGGTTTTTACAATACCACGAATTGAGCCATGCGTTTGAGCCAGAACCTGTTCATTAGACAGTATCAATAAGCTCAAACACAAAATGGAAAGTAAATAAATATATCTCATTTTATTTAGATTAATTCTAATTTGATGCAAATTTGTAGCTTGAATGAGTAGGGTAGGTATCGTAATTGGGAGTATTCCTATCGAAATCGGGCTGATATGGAAATAATACTAAAAGCTAAAGGGGTTAACACATTGTTACGCCGGGAGGAGTTGGATGGCAGTGATGGGCAATCTGAATCCTTTCAGGAGAAGCGCATCAGAATTCAGCACGAGCACATTGGTTGTATCACCGATACCCAAATCACAACGGGTAATTTTTTTATGGCACACTGTAACTTTCAACTGAAACAATCCATCCAGTTGATTAAGGAAGTAGAAGAGGATATTATTCAACTGGACTTTGCGTTGCAGGGCGAAAGCCAGGCCCAGCCGGGAAGTAAGATGACCCGACAACGCTTTTCGACAGGTCAACATAATATCAGTTACTTGCCCCGGTCGAAAAGTGTTTACGACTATTATGCGTCTTCTCAGCCACTGGATTGTAGTGTGGTAATAATTCCCAAAGATGTTTATTTCCGGATGATACCTCCTGATAATAAGCTACATCGACAGCTGGCTACTCAAATTAGTCAGCAGAAAGCCGCTTATATCACCGATAAAAATCTACCGATTACGCCAGCAATGGAGTGGATCATTCGGGATATGCGCGCCAGCCAGCGAACAGGTTCCTTAAAGCGACTATTTCTGGAATCCCGGATAACTGAGTTACTTATGCTTCAACTGGAGCAAATACAGGGTGAGCAACCTGTTGTTTGTTTCGCCAAAAAAGAGGATATCCGTAAAATACATGAAGCCCGTGAATTGCTGGATGCCTGTTACCCTACTCCGCCGACGATTGTTGAGTTAGCTAAACTAGTAGGTATGAACGAATTCAAGCTCAAGCGTGGGTTCAAAGAACAGCTTGGAACGACCATATTAGGTTATATTACTCAACGACGGATGGAAGATGCCCGACGCTTTTTGCTAGAGGGAGAGAAAACTATTAGTGAGATTTCTTACTGGGTAGGCTACAAAAACCCGGCTCATTTTACAGTAGCCTTTAAACAGTATTTTGGCATGCTTCCAAGTGCTATCCGCACGTAGCCAAGCATTGTCTTAATTAGGAAAGTTTTTCAAGCACCAAAGTTGGTAATGTACTGGTAATTACCATACCCGTCATGGCTAAACAGGCTATCCTAAACTACATTGAAGTCTGCGAATCTGCCCGTACGGTACAATCGTTTCGAAGGCATTCAGCTTTAGACTATCTTTCCTTTTGACTATTATAGTGGGCAATTCCAACATGTTGCTTAAAGATTTGTCCCGAAGACCGCGCGTTCAGTGTTTTGTTGTAAACCCAATTTTCCTTTGTAGTTGTACCCAGTACATACCAAATAGGCTATCTTTCAAAAATGCATCACAAGGAATTTGAACCTCCTTTATCGCTACTGGATACCATAAAGTGCTTTTGGTACGAAAACAGAGACTTTGGAGAACTGCCATCAAGTGTTGAGATACTACCGGATGGCTATGCTGAAATTATATTTCTTTTCGGAAACGATTGTAGCATTTCTACAAAGGAGGGGCTGCAGTTACTGCCATCACCGTTTGTAATGGGGCTACTCAATCAGCCTGTTCGTTTAAACACGAAAAATGTTTTAGAAATCATTGCTATCAGGTGTTATCCCTGGACCGTATTCGATTTGCTCGGATTGCCGTCCGGTAAAGACGGGGTGCGCCTTGTTGAGCATCCTATCGCCCGGCTTCAACCTACGTTGCATGAGTTGATCAATACTGGCAAGATAGAGGAAGCGGTGGCTCAGGTGAAACAGTATTTCCTGAATGCACGATTGGGGATTGCCACTGACAGTATGCTGTCCAAAGCAGGAATTGCCATGAGCGAGGCAAACGGCACTATGCCGGTAAGCCAGGTAGCGGCAGCGGCTCATGCAACGGTTCGAACATTGGAGAGAAAGTTCAGGCAATCGTCCGGCTACACGGTTAAAGACGTGTCGGGCCTAATGCGCTTCGAACAGGTACGAAACCACTTATTGCTTCATCCAGATGCCAACCTTGCCGGCTTGGCGCATGAGCTGGGCTATACGGATCAATCTCACTTAAGCCGGGAATTCAAACGTTACAGCGGCACTACGCCAGCTGCATTCGCCCGAAAGATAAAGAAATAGGCGATAAGCAGCGATCTTGTTGCACTTACATAACGCAGTCGAATTCCGGAATTCCGTGTGCCAGTCAGTTAATATGAATGTGAGCAGATAATGCCTAAAAAAACTACATCCATTCCTGTAAATACCATGGCTGACGATTTCGGTGGAGATATCTTCATTGAAAAAATAGCTATTAACGATTTATACACGTTCACGGAATCTAAACAATCACATCGGCACGACCGTCATTCATTCTTTTTGCTTGAAAGCGGCACAGTTCATATCGACATTGATTTTCAAACGTATACAATTGAGCCCTCGTCTGTCATCTACATTCACCCCGATCAGGTACATCGTACAACGGCATTTGAAAATATAATCGTCAGCAGTTGGGCAATCAATAACGAAAATTTGAATCCTGATTATCTGAAATTGTTGGAAGAAATCACCCCTGCAAAACCGCTGGTATTAACTAAAGAAACGTTTTGCATTATTTCCGAAGCGGTATCATTATCCATAAAATTTTCTGAACGAAAGAATGACAAACTATATCATTCTTTATTAAAAGATAGCTGCAATGCCTTGATTGCCTTAGTTATTTCACTGTATTTAGACGAAGCAAAATCAACAGACAAACTTTCTCGATTTGATAGTATTAACAAAGCTTTCAGGGAACTACTGGAACGTAATTATACCACGACCAAACGTCCGGCGGAGTATGCCCAAAAACTAAATATATCTACGGCTTATTTGAACGAATGCGTTAAAAACACAACCGGCTTTTCCGTTTCCCATCAGATACAGCAACGTGTCGTTTTAGAAGCAAAACGGTTACTATATCATTCCGATCAATCGGTGAAAGAAATTGCGGCTGAACTGGGCTACGACGATTACCCGTATTTTTCACGACTGTTTACCAAAGTTGCCGGAATGACTGCGTTAGCGTTCCGCAACAAAAACGTTGATTAGTCCAATACCTGTCCTTTCTTGCTATTGCTAGTCCTTACTAAACGATGCAACTTCGCACCATTAACTCAAATTTGTCGAACCTAAAAATAAAGAAGGTATGAAGTTATTCTTACGGATTCTCAAATGGGTTGCTTTAAGCACTATTGGCGTTTTGGTTGTGGTATTTCTTTATTTATTCTTCATTTATTTCGCCCGTCCGGCAGAAATTGTGAAAGTGAATGAAGCCCATGATAACGAGTGGCACACCGTCTCTTTCAAAGGAAACACGATGTGCAGCGATGGGTCGGAATTTGCAATTTTCGTAAGAAAGGGCGCATCAAAAAACTTTCTGATTCACTTTTCAGGCGGAGGTGCCTGCTGGGACGATGCCAGTTGTGGTCAACCAATTTCATTGATGAGTGCTTTTGATGGGGATTCGAGAGAGTTGAAATCATTTTACATTCCTTCGATGCTGAGATTATTTCCAAAAGTCCTCACTGGTCTTACTGATACTGAAAATCCAACGAATGCCTTCCGTGACTGGACTATCGTCTTTATTCCTTATTGCACGGGCGACTTGCACATCGGCAACGTAACCAACTCATACACATTCAATGGCAAGAAATTCAATATCCATCATAACGGTCGCAACAACAGCCTATCGGCATTGACGTGGGTGTTTGCTAATTTTAAAGAGGCCGATAAAATAATGGTGTCGGGCGAGAGTGCAGGTGCTTATGGTTCCGCTTTCTGGATGCCTTACATAGCTGATCATTATTCAGGTAAAAAGATTTATCAATTGTCAGATGGAGCCTTACTCACGTCCAACCGATGGAAAGAAATTTTAGATACTGTCTGGAAAAGTGAAAGTAAAAATTTCCTTGGCTTTCAAATTGGTCAAGATATTTTTGAAGATGCACTCGTTCATCGCAGCGATTCAGTAAAGAGACAGATCAAGTATTTGCATAGTAATACGCTTTATGATGAGGTTCTTACGCGATTTAGTGCAGCACTAAATCATTCCCCAACCAATTCAACTAAATTCATTGACGAGTGGTCAGCCAATACCAGAGCATCTATGAACCGACTTCGTAAAGCCGACATTGATTATAACTATTTTATAACCGATTGGGGATATGACTCCGTTAAACATTCTACTCCGCACACAATGACAAATAATGGGTATTACAACAACTGCAAAGCGGATGGGATTTCGTATGCCGAATGGCTGAAAAAAAATGTGATCGATGATCAAAAATTATCGCTTGGAGAAAAATTGCTTGAGAAATGAGTCAGAACTTTACCGGCATGACCGATTAGGCGTTCCGAACCAAAAACCGCGATTAGTCCAATACTTACGCTGTATTGCCGTTTTTTATGCTTGCTATACGATGTTGCTTTGCATCATCAAGTAAATCACATGAAAAATGGAATCAGTAAACGATAAAAAAGTACTCGTTTCGGGTGCAAGTTTTGCCGGCCTGTCAACGGCTTATTGGCTGAATAAGTTGGGTTATCAGGTAACGGTTGTTGAAATTTCAAAGTCCCTTAAAAAGGGCGGTACACCTGTTGACATTCGCGAAAATACCGTGGACATCGTTAAGCGCATGGGCATCTTTCAGCTCATTGAGCAAAACAGATTGGCCCCGAAAATGATGGAATTTAAAAATGCGGACGATCTCACCGTAGGCTTCTTTCAGGAAGAAAATGGCGAGCACATCCACCATGATGAATACGAAATCGAACGGGATGTGCTATTGGCTATTTTATTTGATATCGTCAAAAATGATGTTGAGTTTATTTTCAGCGACAGCATCACGGCGTTAGAAGAAACAGAGGATAAAGTACACGCTACCTTTAAAAATAGCCCGCAACGCTCATTTGATCTGGTTTTTGGCTGCGACGGCATCCATTCAGCGGTACGCAGAATCTGGTTCGGGCATGAGGCTGAATACGTCTATTTTCTGGAGCAATATTTTTCGATCACCATTGTAAACAAGCTGCTGATCAACGATGACACGGCACAGATGTTTAATGTGCCGGATAAAGCGGTCATGCTAAACGCGTATAACAATAAGACCGATATCGTACTTTGTTTCCGTTCAGAAGAAGAGATTCCCTATGATTATCGGGATGAGGAGCAACAACGGAAAATTATTCTGGAACAGTTTG
>CAXVWN010000250.1:0-7842 GCA_964263725.1 Spirosoma sp. | reverse complement strand
GTCGGCGTTCCGATTCATCCATTCGGACACCCCTAAAATGAATGAAGTCTACAAGTAAACTTGTAGACTTCAATGCAGAGAGGAAGAGATTCGAACTCTCGATACAGTTACCCGCATACACACTTTCCAGGCGTGCTCCTTCAACCACTCGGACACCTCTCTAAAAACGAAGTCAGCAAGTTGTTTTGCTGACTTCCGGCAGAGAGCGAGGGATTCGAACCCCCGGTACCCTTGCGAGTACTTCTGATTTCGAATCAGACCCATTCGACCACTCTGGCAGCTCTCTGTGTCTTTTTGTGTTTGGGAGTGCAAAGATGCACGATTGACGCTAAAAACGCAACTGTCAGCGATCAAAAAAAACGGCTATTCACTCATTTCACCACTAATTGACTGAGCCATAAGCCTTCGCACGATTGCCGGGTCACGCTCCTGACCCAACACCACCATGAGTTTTGTAATGGCGGCTTCGGTCGTAATATCAGCGCCACTAACCACGCCAATTTGCAGCATTTGCTTGCTCGTCTGGTATTGGCCCTGCGTAACACGTCCGCCTTCACACTGCGATACGTTGAACACCACCACACCCCGATCGATGGCGTCCTTCAGCGTATCCAAAAACCAGCTATCGGTGGGTGCATTGCCCGCGCCGAAGGTTTCGAGGACCAAACCCCGCAGGTTACGGATGTTCACGATGGACTCGACTACCGGCTGTGTAATACCCGGAAAGAGTTTCAAAATCGTTACGTTCGGGTCGAGAACGGTGTTCAGGCTCAGCGTTTTATCGGACTGATAGGGTCGAATATAAGGCCGATTATAGTCGATGCTGACGCCAGCAGTAGCCAGATGCGGATAGTTCTCCGACGCAAAGGCGTTGAATTGAACGCTCTCCTGTTTGGTTGACCGGTTGCCTCGCAGCAACAGAGAATTAAAATAAACACAGACTTCCGGCACGATTGGTTTTCCTCTTTCATGCTCAACCGAATCCACGGCGGCAGCGTCCACTGCGGCCGAATCCACGGCGGCAGCAATTTCGAGGGCCGTAATAAAATTCTCGCGGGCATCACTGCGGGCTACGCCTATGGGCAATTGGGCTCCAGTGAGGATAACCGGTTTGTTCAGACCATCCAACATAAAGCTCAGGGCCGATGCGGTGTACGACATAGTGTCAGTCCCGTGGAGAATCACAAAGCTGTCGTATTGCTCGTAATTCTTCTGGATAATCTGCACCAGCTCGACCCAAATGGCCGGTTTCATATTCGATGAATCGATGATTTCGGATAGCGTTATTAACGTAATTTCAAAGTCCAGACGATGCAATTCGGGCAATCGGTCGAGCACCCGTTCAAAGTCGAATGGAATAAGCTGACTTGCTTTCGGGTCATAAACCATACCGAATGTACCACCGGTATAAATCACGAAGACCGAGGTTCGGGGCCGACCGGGAATAGCGGGATTGATGTAAACAGTTTTATAAGACATCGTTTATAGTGGGTGGGCCTCGCTACGGTTTCAGCCCGTATTATCTCTTACGAATATTACGGTCTGAAGCCGAACGGAGCCCCAATCGTACATACATTATTTGGGCAATAGGTTGACGTACAGAGCTGGTAGCAACGACAGCGCGTTGGCCGTTGTATGACGCGCCACGTCGGCAATATTGATTTGTTTTAGGTCGGCAATTCGCTGGGCGACAATCTGAAGATAAGCCGGTTCATTACGTTTACCTCGATACGGGACGGGTGCCAGATAAGGCGCGTCGGTTTCGAGAACGAGGTGGGCTAAATCAACGTATGGCAAGACTTTATCTAAACCGCCGTTTTTAAATGTACTTACTCCACCAATACCCAGTTTAAATCCCATGTCAATAGCTCGGTTGGCTTCATCAAGTGTGCCTACGAAGCAATGGAAAATACCCGTGAGCCCCGGTAGGGCAATCTTTTCAATCAGATCAGCGACTTCGGCAAAGGCATTTCGATCATGACCGGAGCGGGTATGCATAGAAACGGGTAGCTTTTGTTCAGCCGCCCAGCGCAGTTGCGTCTCAAAAGCCATAAACTGTTGATCTACGAAGGTCATGTCCCAGAAAAAATCCAGCCCGATTTCGCCAACGGCCATAAAGGCGTTTCGATTCAATTGATCTTCTACAGCGGCTAGTTCTTCCTCGAACGTATCGTTAACATAAGCCGGATGCAGTCCCATCATGGGCAAACAACGTTCGGGGTATTGCTCGGTAAGAGCCATCATACCCGCTATGGTCTCGCGGGCACAGTTAGGCATCCAGATCTGACTAATTTGCTGCATTTCAGCCTGATGCAGCATCGAATCCCGGTCTTCATCAAACTTGGAATCGTAAATATGGGCGTGGGTATCAATAAGTGTCATAGTCAAAAAAAATACGCAGAATTAGGATAAATCATCTATCGGACCGTCCTGAAGGGATCATACCGGGCCGATGTTGCCGAGCAAAAATATAGCGTAGTTTTAATTTACAGAGGCACTATATTTTCGGCCTTTCCAGTCAATTGCTATCGGCAAGAGATAGAAAATTACGGCTAATGGCCCGATGATCAGTTGATAAATTTCAAACAGCAACACATATAGCCCTAAGTTGGTTTGCCGCAATCGGCTTAACCCGAACGAAATGACCAGTACTTGGACAAATAATCTGGCGACATAAAGTCCAATTGCCAGAGCGGGTATAAACCAGCCCAACAACAACAATAGCGGCCCCGCGAGGTATTGTATGTAAAGCGAAATCACCATCCAGGCGGGCAACGCGGTGGCTCCCTTCATCCAGCGTTTGCGTTGCTGTAAAAACGCTCTAAGGGTATCAACCGGCTTAGTCCTGGCTAATGTCTGTTCGTTGAGGAGGTTCTGGAAATTGTATCCTCTGGCGATGATCGCGCGAAACAACGTGTAGTCTTCCACGACCGAAAACGGCAATGATTCGTATCCGCCAACAGCTTCATAAGCCCCCCGGCTCACGGCCATGTTGTTGCCCATAGCCGTAACCGGAACACCCATACTACTGACCAAATGCGTCAGTGTGAGGTTGTAAAGCCAGTCGATGGTTTGAAGTTTATGGAAAATTTCAGGGCCTTCGGGAAGCGTAACGCCGGTGACAATACCAATCCGTTCGGTAAATCGGCTGCTCATTTCGGCAAGCCAGTCCGGCGGCACCTGCGTATCCGCATCCGTGAAGAACAGGTACTGTCCACGGGCAAAGCGGGACAATTGCGCGAGTACATTAGCCTTTCCCTGTATTCCCGATACTTGCTCCGTGATGTCCACTAAGTGATAGTTCGGCCTATCGATAATGAACTCAGCAATAAGGATTTTAGTCTGGTCAGTTGACTGATCATTCCCGATGAGCACCTCAAAAGCATCAACCGGGTAGCTGAGTTGCTCTATTGCCCGAAGGCAATCCAGGATAGTATTTTCTTCGTTACGGGCGGCAATCAGTAGGCTAATCAGTGGATAGCGCTGAACAGGCGGCTCAGTAACCGGCATACACAGGTTGCGGAACAGCCCGGAACGAATACCCACGCGCGGCAAAATAAGCCAGCGTTCGAGGCAGCACGTAACGCATTGTTGGCCAGGCTTTCAGGCTGTCATGAAATACGACAATGGAGCCGGGTTTGGTGTACTGGATTGTTTTGCGAAGGCATACATCAGCGGGCAGGTCACGGTCGAAATCGCCGGTTAGCACATCCCACATCACAATGGAATAATCTTCCATCACTTCGGCCACCTGCGACTTTTTAATCCGGCCGTAGGGCGGTCTGAACAGCGATGTTTCTACGCCTAACAGCGACTGGCATTTTTGGATATTTTCCAGATAGACCGCATCGTCCGTTTTCCAGCCATTCAGGTGGTTAAACGTATGATTTCCGACCATGTGTCCGGCCTCAAGCACTTTAAAAAGAATATCCCGGTGCTTCCGAACATTATCGCCAATGCAGAAAAATGTAGCCTGAGCTGCGAATTTATCCAACTGCTCCAGCACAAATTCCGTCACTTCAGGAATCGGCCCATCATCGAAGGTCAGGTAAATTGTCGGCTCAGCCTCATCGTCGATCTTCCACCAGAACTCGGGGTATACCGTTCGGAGCAAAAAATTAGACTTATGCAGAAAAAATGACAAGGCAGTTTTCGGTTTATGGTTTACGGCTTACAGGTTATCGATCCGTTACGAACCAAACGCTAAAACCGAAAACCTGTTTAATTCAGATCCCGTCCTTTCCACTTGTAGCCTTTCCCCTGAGCCACCAGCCCAAAGAAAAGTACATAAAATGGGTATACTAATTGGGTCAGCGGAATAACCTTTACTGACGATTTTTTTTGTAAAAAAACAAGAATCTGACGTAAAAACAAAAACTCCGGCAGAAGCTTTAGTCCAATAACTGTTAGTGTTACATTTCCGTTTAAAAATCCGAGTAACCAGCCCAAAATAGCGACCACCGGGGCCACATTACTCAGAAAGACAAACACCGCCAGCAAAGAAGGCAAATAGCTCTCGTAGGCTCGCCATTTGCTTGACCAGCGTTTGCGTTGGTTATAAAATCCCCGCCAGGACTGGTGCGCCTGCGTTCGGACAATAGCATCGGCACCTTTTAGAAACCGAACGCCGTTGGGATACCGGGCCGCAATCTTATGCATCAGAAATTCATCATCGCCCGAGGCCAGGTGATCGACGCCCGCGAAACCATCTACCTCGCCAAATATTTCTTTTACGTAACAAAGGTTGGCGCCGTTGCACATGGTCGGGAAATTGAGCGCCATGGTACAGGCCCCGGTGCCAATCAGACTGGAAAATTCGACGGTTTGTAGCGCGTCAAAAACGGTTCGTTCGTCGGTAAAGGTGACCGGACCCGAAATTAGTTTGGCACCGGTTTGTTCATAAAAAGCTGCCAGCGCAGCCAACCAGTTCGGCCCAACCCGACAATCGCCATCAGTGGTAACAATTAACGTACCCGTTGCCAGGGCTATACTTTGCGTGATTGCCCGTTTTTTTGGCGAAGCGGTTCGTTCGTCAGTCAAGGGCAATGGGCGCAGCAGAAAAGGAGCCGTTTGGGCATAATCACGAACAATGGCTAACGTATTATCGGTGGATGAATCATCGGCGACAATCACCTCAAAACGCCCGTATGTTTGCCGACTAAGATCCGTTAGTAAGTTTAGGATGTTGTCGGCTTCGTTGCGGACGGGAATAATTACGGTAATGGTTGGGCCGTTGGCGAGCTTACTATCCGTCTGGAAAGGCGGCACGCGCAGCCAGGTGATCCAGAGAACAAGGGTAAAAAGCGCGTAAAGACCGCTAACCAGTAAGAGAAAAATCGTCATTCAGCGGTTAGTTTCAATTTCCATACCCAGATTAATCCAACCAGCACCGGCATCAATACGTTGGCGATCCAGAGCGTTAGCGTAGCCGTGAGCAGCACCGGCGCTGGCAACGTATATATAGTCCGACCGAAGGGCGCAAAAACCCATAACGAAGCGGCTTCCCGAACGCCTAAATCACTCAGCAGATTGAACGCGGGGGTAATAGTTTTCGCCAGAAAGACCAGGCCGATACCCGATGCTGAGATACCCATCGGCAGGATTATTCCCACCAAACGCATGGCCAGATAAAACTGACCCGAAAAAACAAGATACCGCAACGCTGCCACACTCAATGCCAGCCCAATTTCCGCATTTGAATACAGCCCCGCGACTTGCCAATAATCGGCAAAACGGCTCAGTGCTGTACGCTGGGTTAGGTACGCAATAAGCCGCCGACGCGTTAGGCCAAAAACAACACCGCCCAGTGACAAAGCCACCAGAAAAGCGAGTAACCAGTTGCCCGTCCGATTATTACGCTCGGGCACAACGGTCATGTGGTGCGCCCAGGCGACTGTTCCAAACACGATGGCGACGTAAAACTGCATACCCCCAGACACCAGCGATGCCCCCACCGCGCGAGCCCGATTGGTACGTAATGACAGTACCCGCCCGGCTGTATCACCCAATTGCGCGGGCAGAGCGAACCCCAGCGACACACCCGCCAAAACGCCCTGGTACGCATCCCGGAAACTGGTTTTCTCAACGCGCCGGAGCAGAATCTGCCATTTCAGTGCTTCAAAACCCCAGTTAACGGGTGTGAGTAGCAGTAGAGCAGCGGCCCAGCGTTCCGGGTGTTCAACCGTCCGCAGTTGCGTCTGCACGGTGTTCCATTCGAACGGTTGTTGCCTCAACACGTTGGCAATGTAGAGCACAAGGGCGGCAAAGACGGCGATTTTAGCCCAAAAAATGATTTTTTTATTCGATTTCAGCGACAAAACAGGAGAGAACACGTTACTTTGTAATAGAGCCAATACCCAGCCATGATCATCGCCCCTAACTCATCTACCCTTACCCCGGTCCCCATCTCAGAGAAAATTATTCTCGGTGTAGACCCCGGCACACAAATTGCCGGTTATGGCATCATTGCGGTAAAAGGTGGTGTTATGAGCATGATGCAGTACGGTGTTGTTCAGTTGACCAAATATAGTACGTATCAACTGAAGCTACAGAAACTCTACGAAACCATTGTGCGGCTGATCGACGAATACCACCCCGACGAGATGGCCATTGAGGACCCATTTTTCGGCAAAAACGTACAAGTCATGCTCAAGTTGGGCCGGGCGCAGGGCGTAGTGATGGCGGCTGCTCTATCCCGTAATATTCCAATTGTGGAATACGCTCCCCGGCGTATCAAACAGTCGGTTACGGGAAATGGGAACGCCAGCAAAGACCAGGTTTCCCAAATGGTCGGGCATTTGCTGAAAGAGACGCTGGACCCTAAATTCTTCGACGCCACCGATGCACTGGCGATTGCCGTTTGCCACCATTTTCACGAAAATGCGTTGCCGGTTGCTCCGGGAAAAAAGAACAAGAAAGGAGCCTGGGGCGCGTTTGTCAGTGAGAATTCTAACCGGGTGATGTAATCGAATCTAGCTATTCACCGACACATTCGGCCCGCCAGCCACAATTCTAGTGGCCGATAAACCGATTTAGCGGATTCAGGAGTAATTTTCCTCCATGAATAACCGGCTTTCGCAACCCGCGATTCACCTGCTCAGTTGCCTGACCTTTTTGGCGTTGCCCTACGTCTTTGCCGAGAATGGTTTGTCGAAACTGGCTGAATTACCGGACAATCGGCATGAGCAACGCAATCTGGTATCGTATCTGTTGACGATTGCCTTTTTCTATTTCAACTATTACGTCCTGATTCCGAAGTTGTTCTTCAACCGGAAATATATTCTCTATGCCCTCGGTTCAGTCGGTTGTTTTGTGATCATCCAAACTACCCTGGTTGGTATCAATCGGCAAGGTTCTGGTCCGCCCGCAAGGCATCAGAACCCACCACCAGACAAATTGGAGCGCAGGCCCCCGCCCCCATTTCCGGAAAGTGATCGCCCACCGTTTCCCCCAAACCAGTTTCCGCCCGACCGGTTTCCGGAATCGGGACCTCAGCAATCGGGTTTACCATCTGAACTCAGCCAAACGTTTTTCCTGACGTTAGTTGGGTTTCTGCTCGCCCTCGCCCTACGCATCAATAACCGCTGGCGCGAAACCGAACGCGAAAAAATCCAGACAGAGCTTTCGTAACTGAAAGCCCAGATCAACCCGCATTTTTTGTTCAATACGCTCAACAGCATCTATTCACTGGCGATTGTCGAATCGCCCCCAACGGCTGATGCGATTGTTCAACTGTCTTCGTTTCTGCGTTATGTTATTCAGGAGTCACAAAAAAACCGGGTTTCTTTACGAAACGAATTAGACTACATCGGCCAGTATATTGCTCTGCAAAAGCTGCGTCTG
>CAXVWN010000249.1:0-2827 GCA_964263725.1 Spirosoma sp. | reverse complement strand
GTAAGGTGGCAGAGCGACTTCATACCCAGCACAAAACCACCTTCGTCAATCTGAAAATCAGGTGTGTGGTGTGGAGCGGCATCTTCTACTTTCTTTCCTTTGGTCATACCACCCAGAAAGAAAAAGAAACCCGGCACTTTTTGCTGGTAGAACGAGAAATCCTCAGCCCCAGTCTGAGCAGGCGTAAGCTTGATATTGGTTTTACCAGCTACTGCTTCGAGCGACGGCACCATCTGATCTGTTAATTTAGGATCGTTGTAGGTAACCGGGTACATAATGTCAATTTTCACATCAGCTTTAGCACCGGCACTTTCGGCAATGTTGGTGGCAATTTCGTTGATGCGCCGATGAACCAACTGTTGCGTTTCTGGGCTAAACGTGCGAATGGTGCCAATCATATTCGCTTCTTCAGGAATAATATTCTGGCGAATACCACTGTGCAAAGCGCCCACCGTTACAACAGCTGCGTTGTCAGTTAATATAACGTTGCGACTAACAATGGTTTGCAAACCCATTACGACCTGAGCCGATGTTACAATCGGGTCAACACCTGACCATGGAGCGGCTCCATGTGTTTGTTTACCTTTAATTTTGATAGCGTAGGAATCGACAGCCGCCATAGTTGCACCGGGCCGATATTTAATCGTACCTACTTCCGTTTGCGAGTTAATGTGTAAACCGAAGATGGCGTCTACTTTCGGGTTCTCCAGAACGCCTTCTTTCACCATCAGATAAGCTCCGCCTTCTTCACCAGTAGGAGCGCCTTCTTCGGCAGGTTGGAAAATAAACTTAACCGTACCCCGCAGGTCACTTTTGACCGAAGCCAGCACTTCTGCCACACCCATTAGTATGGCTACGTGCGTATCGTGTCCGCAAGCGTGCATCACACCCGTCTGCTGGCCATTGTACTCAACTTTAGTTTCAGATTTGAACGGTAAATCAACGCGTTCGGTCACGGGCAGGCCGTCCATATCGGCACGCAGCGCCACGACCGGACCAGGTTTGCCGCCTTTGAGCAGACCAACGACACCTGTTTTGCCAACGCCCGTTTTAACATCAAACCCAAGTGATTGCAGATGAGCCGCAATTTTGGCCGCCGTCTGAAACTCGCGGTTACCTAATTCGGGATGCTGATGAAAATCCCGACGCCAGGCGACTACTTTTTTTTCAAGACTTTCAGCAGTCTTGTCCATCCGGGCATTTAAAGTTGCTGTTTGGGCAAAGATTGATTGCCCGGCAAAGCATACCAAAGCGAATGTGCTGATACAGATAAACGATTTATTCATTAAATTATTCAATTTTGGATGTATACATACAGAGATAGCAATTTACAATCCCACCCGCATAAATCAACATCCATAGCCATATAAAATTCGTTTTATCTGTTGATAGATAGGTTTGTTACTTATAAGCAAACCTGGCATTTAATATAAATTCTCTATCAATGGGTTAATCGCTTCTATATTCTGTGATCTAAAAAAAATCTTATATATTTTCTTGTTACAATCGCCTATTGTATCTTTGTCCCCTGTTTTTTTAATTTTACTATATAATTTAATTTCTACTCACAAATGCGGAAATTTTTACTAGGAAGCTGGCTGCTTTCGCTGCTTTTCTGTTTGCCAGTATTGGCACAGGATGTGGCCGTTAGTGGTCGCGTCACTTCATCAGACGACGGCTCCACCTTACCAGGTGTGAGCGTGCAGGTAAAAGGAACAACCCGTGGTACTATAACCGATGCCAGCGGGGATTACAAACTCAGTGTACCGGCCAATGCGAGACTAGTCTTTAGTTTCATTGGCTACACAAGTCAGGACATTGCCGTTAACAATAAGACAAATCTTAATGTGGCCTTGGTAGCCGGAGCGCAAAGCCTCGACGAAATCGTGGTAACAGCGCAAGGCATTGAACGAGACAAGCGTTCATTGGGCTACTCTATTCAAGAAGTAAGCGGCACCGCACTTTCGCAACGGTCGGAACCCAATGTGCTGAACGCCTTGCAAGGTAAAATAGCAGGGGTTAGCATCACTGGCTCCAGTGGAGCGCCAGGGGCGTCAACCAACATCAACATTCGGGGAATTACATCCTTTACGGGCAGTAACCAACCGTTGATTGTGGTCGATGGGATTATCTTCAATAATAGCACAGATGCTAGCCAGAGTACATTGTTTGGAGCCCAGTCATCGAACCGTCTATCCGACATTAACCCAGAGAGTATCGAGTCGATCAGCATTCTAAAAGGACCAGCGGCTGCTGTACTTTACGGATCGCGGGCTTCTGCTGGTGTTATTGTCATTACGACGAAAACCGGGAAAAATGCGGGTGGTAAAACCGAAGTAACAGTAACATCCTCTTACAACATTCAGAATGTGTACGGGCTGCCTAAATTCCAGAACGATTACGGTCAGGGTCTTAATAACCTGTTTGTTCCTAACCAGACAAACTCGTGGGGACCAGCGTTTGCCGGTGGACCAACATCGGTAACGAACATTCAGGGACAGACTGTGCCCTATCAGGCGTATCCGAATAATATCCGGGATTTCTATAAGCAAGGCAGTATCGTTGATAATTCGGTTAGTATTCGTTCAGGCGACCAGAACAAGAATTTCTCGCTCCTTCTGGCGAATACCAGCCAGAATGGTACTGTACCAAATTCAAAATTTATTCGGACCAATGTAGGCATACAAGGTGCGACCAAATTGCAGAACGGCATCAGTATTAGTGGTACGGCTAATTATGTACAAACTATTCAACAAGGCACTCCAATCGGTAATGGTGGTAGTGCATTTGGCCAAATCACACGGGTACCACGGAGTTATAATCTGGC
>CAXVWN010000248.1:0-7879 GCA_964263725.1 Spirosoma sp. | reverse complement strand
CGTTTTAAATAACCATTTACGGTTTCAGAACGGGGCGATACTTTGATTTTCATTGGCTCCATCGAAGCCGTCAAGGGTTGGCGGGTAAATATCCGAAGCCGTCCGTATGGTGTTTGAATAGACTGATTGACTGGATAATCTTGATCATTAATGCGTACGTGGCCTTTATCAATAACACTCAGTAATAGTTTATCTTCGTATAGATCTGACGTTGGACGCTCTACTATAAAACGGAATGGGACTCCTCCATAAACTTCTTCGTCGATAGTAGCTGTTGGTCTAAAATACTGTACATCGAGATTAAGACGATTAACTACCTTATCCATTAACGTATAAGACCGTATAATCTCAACTTCATTTTCGACCGTCTTTTTAGGCGTCAGAATATCCATTTCTTTAAGGATATTCTCTCCATCAAGCCCTTTCGCTTCATCTTTAATCAGCAAACTTGCCTGTATTTTATAAATAGGTGCCTTGTATTGTAAATAAATATAAGCGGCAGCTCCAGCTAGTAATACTGACAAGGCGAACCATTTCCAGTGCTTTAAGTAACGCAATAATATTACCCGCAGATTAGGCTGATCGGCACTATAAGCCTGGTAGGGTGTGTATGAATAAACATTTTCAGACATAATATAGATGATTAAAAATAACGGAATATGATAGCTAGAAAAGAAAGCGCACTTAAAGCAATAGGCAGTAATTGGTAAGTTCGGTCGGCGCTGGCTACGCGGGATTTGCCGGGTTCAACGTAGATGACATCGTTAGGATGCAGATAATAATAGGGGGATCGAAACAGATCGCGGCTGGTTAGGTCAATGCGTGCGAACGTTCGTTGACCGTTTGTCTCACGAATCAGTAATATATTCTCGCGTCGACCGTAGATTGTGATATCACCTGCCAGACTAAGTGCTTCGAGCAGTGTTATTTTCTCGTTCGGGATAGTAAAAAGTGATGGCCGCATGACCTCACCCATCACCGAAATCCGGAAGTTCTGATTACGAATGTTTACCGTCGGTTCTTTAAGGTATTCTTTAAGCTTTTCACGAATACGGTCGGCAGCCTGGGCAGTACTTAAACCGCTAACCGGAACTTTGCCTAAAATCGGTAACTCAATCGCACCAGCCTGATCAACCAGATAGCCCGTCATTTCCGGGAGTGCAGTCATGGTTGGCGTCATCATCCGATCAATCGGCATGGTTGCCGATGGCGGGTTAAAGAACGTTGTAGCTTCTGGGCTTAAACTGCTCACGCGAACCGTTAAGATATCACCCGGCTGCACCGTCGGCACAAAGCGGTCAACTAATTTTATTGAATCAGATGCGACTAGAGGCCCCTGGAAATAAACCAGTTTTCGAGAAGACACACAGCCCGATAGAAGAGAAATCAGAGCTAACCCGATTATTATTGTCAACTTTTTAAAATATGTACATAAAACCATAAAGAAAAGCTTAGCTATTATAAGACTGAGGAAAAAGACAGTAAACGATCAATGGTCAGTTATAGTCAATAATTAGTAATTGACTACTCCGGCTACTCGAATGCGGGTGTAAACAAGCAAGTTTTATGTTTAACTTATTTGTTATCGCTTTTCAAATATATCGTATCTGTTTTATAGTAGCAAGCTTATATTGTATATATTATATTAACACTTTTAAAAAAACATAAACATTCAACTTTTGCGAATGTCAGTCGATGATTATATTTTGACCTACCACTCTTAAACAGAGAGAGTTATAGTGTTAAAACCAACAACATGTAACTTATATAAAATTTTAGAAACAATTATAGAAATAAATATTGTATACTATACATACTTAAATGTATGTGAATAACCCATTTTATGCTGATATTATACTATTTGTAGTAATAGTATTAAATAATAAATATATGCTAATTTAACAGATGGAGCGATTTCAAAAATTTGCATATTTGTGAAATCCATAAAAGATATACTATGAATTTACTAACTACGCTAAACATACTACAAGATAGAGACTGGGTGTTAGTTCATACAAGCCATAATTGCTGCATATATAATTGTGCAGATCAGCACCTTATAACACCGCTAAAAAGTGTAGGCAGAGTACCGGCAGGGACTTTAGACATTATGTTTCGCCCCGCTTATAAACTAAAAGGCATGGCTTGCCAAGCCACCGGTCAGGGCTCTATGTTGTTGTTGCCTGTAATACCAGTTATTCTGGAAAAACAAGGTAGTCAGTCGTGGGGGCGTATTGAGCAGAAAGGCCTGTTAATGATCGCTTCTGGAAATACCCGTGAAGCGGTAGCTAAAAAACTGAGCTTGCAACTAACTGAGTTCACTACTTACTTGGGCGCGCAAAGCCCTGAGCAATTAGCCTTTCCAGATAATTTTGTGTTTGATTTTCATCATGACCTAACGCAGGTCCGGGAGCTTTTTCAACAATTTAGAGTTAACTCTTTGGCTGAGCAAGCCAACATTCCGCAAGAACTATTCAACCAGTTCATAACGAATAAACAGTATCCTTCTACTCAGCAGGCTCAACACATAGAATCGTTAATCCAGCAGTTTGGTCGTGAACTGCTCAATTTTTCGTTACTTTAAAAAAAGGGCATAAAAAAAAGCTTCCATATATTACGATAGGAAGCTTTTGGCACTCACTTACAGGACAAGATAATGTTTACCATTGACTTGCTGGTAAGGATTTTGCCTGAGCGCTAAGTTTTACTGAATGCGAGCCAACGGCCATTTTATTCAGTGCCAAATAAATTACTTTAACCGCGCCTTCAATGCGCTGCCAACCTTCTTCACTCCGCAAGTCGATGCCAATCATCGTATGATTATTCTGAGCCTGAATAGTCAAATACGACATGGCACCAAGCATTACAGCCGAAATTGCCTGTGTGTCAGGTCCTTCTATAAACGAAAGCTGATTAACTAAGCGCGACAGCTCGTCATCCTGTGCTTTGCTGATCACGTCGGCAGTCGGGTCGTTTTCAACAACGTTTGCCTTTAATACTTCACGGGCAGCTTTCGATGTTCGCATATGACGAAACATCTGAATTGCCTGACGATACCAGACTTTTGCCAGATCGTCCTGATTCATTGGACGAATTTGATCGAGCATGGCTGGTGTGAACTGCGGGAACATGCGTCCCGCTCGGACATAGTACTCCATTAATCCATCCAATCCACCAAAATACCGGTAGATAAGCACCTTACTAATGCCTGCTTTTTCGGCAATTTGATTGATCCTGGCTCCTTCAAGACCTTGCTCAGCCAGTACATCTTCAAGGGCATTAACGATGCGCTGTGTGGTGTCTGCGCGATTTCTTCTAATTTTTTCCATCTATAATCTGAGCAACTTAGATATATACTGCTAATATAGAATTTATAGTTAACAAAAAGTCACATTAAAATAACTTTTTATTTTAAGTACCTATTTATGATTAACAATAAATGATAAACAAACAATTGACTACTTTTTGGCTTATTACTTGGCCAAATTGCCGTTTTGGACTTCCTACATCCGCACCAAAACTCACTGTTATCCTAACAATCATAGCGGTAAAAAGGCGGTAGAAAATTATCCTATGGCCAAAACCACATTCATGATTGCTCGACTTGACATGCTTAATGTATTAGGGCAATTTGTAAATTTTCTCGATGGGGCTAACTTTAAAGCCTAGTTTATTCCACAAAAGCATGTCGCTCATTATTTCCCTCGATACATCCACTACCGTTTGTTCCGTTGCACTACATCAGGTTAATGATCAGAATATCAGCGGGTTGCTTGCCTGTTATGAACTCTTCACTGAGCGAACTTCCTCAGCTATGCTTACTACGCTCATTAGTAACATTGTAAGCCAGGCGGGGTATGAATTGACTCAGTTAGATTCTATCGCCGTGGCTAAAGGGCCAGGGTCATACACGGGTTTGCGTATTGGTGTCTCAACAGCAAAAGGACTTTGCTTTGCCTTAGATAAACCACTGTTGGCTATCAACACCCTGGCGGCAATGACCGAACAAATTCGGGCCTATTTTCCAACCGATTACTTGCTTTGTCCAATGATCGATGCCCGGAGAATGGAAGTTTATTGTGCACTATACAGTGCAAATGGAGAAGAGATTCAGCAAACGTCGGCCAAAGTTATTGATGAGAACTCGTTTAGTGAGTGGCTTGTACAAAAGCCGGTTGTCTTCTTCGGCGATGGGGCGGCAAAGTGCCGATCGCTCGTTGGCAATCATCCAAACGCAATTTTCCCGGATGTAAACGTATTGCCTTCAGCCCGGACGATTGGTCTGTTGGCGGCATCGGCATTTTTCCAGGGCCAGTTTGAGAATGTGGCTACTTTTGAGCCATTTTACTTAAAAGATTTCATGGCTATACCATCCAAAAAGGGACTATTTTAGTCGGTGGATACATCGTTACCTATGAATCGTTACGCCCATAAGGTGAGAATGTGCCGTTTTTCTCCTTATTTCGCCCCGGCAACTATCTCCTTCGCTCGTGCAGATTATCGTTGATATTGGCAATACAGACGCCGTTTTCGGACTTTACAACTCAACTACCTGGCAATATATCTGGCGAACACCCGCCCGACGTGATGAACCAGCCGAATCGTATGAGCGTCGTCTGAGACTCTGGTTATTGGAAGCAAGCATTCCACTAAGTGTTATACAAACAACGGTTTTGAGTAGCGTCGTACCCGATTTGACCCCTACTATGCGGGCCATGCTAAACGAGCTATTCGGGTTTGAGCCTGTAGTGGTAGGGCCGGGCGTTTATCCCCTCTTACCCATTGAAATTTTACGTCCGCACGAAATTGGCGCTGATTTAGTAGCCAATGCGCTGGCTGCTTATACCCGTTATCAACGCACTTGTGTTGTCGTGGATTTTGGCACTGCGTTAACATTTACGACGGTATCAGGTACGGGCAAAATGTTAGGTGTGGCTATTGCGCCCGGCCTGAAAACAGCCATTCGATCCTTATTTGCCAATACAGCACAATTGCCCGAAGTACCCATTGAGGTGCCGTCATCTGCGCTTGGCACCAGTACCACCCACGCTATTCAGGCGGGTGTAGTGCTAGGTTACGAAGGGTTGGTACGCTCGCTGGTGGGTCGGATTCAGGCGGAACTGAATGGCGACTGTATAGCCGTAGCTACAGGTGGACTGTCGGGTCGGATTCCTTCTTTACATGATGTATTTACTGATGTGGTGCCCTCACTGACACTAGATGGTATACGCTTGATTGGCGAATTAGTTACCGCTTCTCAGCAATAGAGCGTACGTTCTATTGCTGAGAAGCGGTAATGCTTTAGGCTTCTGGCGGAGATGATGGTTCTTCGTCGGCCAAGTCCCGGCTTCGTTTCTTACGTTTGCGTAGCGCGTCGTTAAGCAAATACTCAATCTGGCCATTTACGCTTCGAAACTCTTCCTGCGCCCAATTCTCCAGTTGCTTCAGCGTTTCGGGTTGAATCCGCAGGACAAATGCTTTTTTTTCGGCAGCCATAAAAAAAGGAGCATGCAGAATAAGAGAAAGAACAGAACAAGAGATGTTTTAGGCAATCTCTTGTTCTGTTCTTTCTCTTTCCTACTTTAGTTATATAATGTTCCTGCATTGATCACTGGGCTAACTGATTTTTCGCCACACAGTACGACCAGCAGATTACTTACCATTGACGCTTTTCGCTCCTCATCCAGTGCAATTACGCCATTTTTCTCAAGGCGTTCCAAAGCCATTTCAACCATACCAACGGCACCCTCAACGATTAGCCGACGGGCCGCAATCATAGCCGATGCCTGCTGGCGTTGTAGCATGGCCCCGGCAATTTCGGATGAATACGCTAAGTGGCTAACGCGGGCTTCAAGAATATCGACCCCTGCCCGTTCGAGCCGTTCGTTTAATTCCTGTTCCAGAAACAGGTTAATTTGCCCTGTACTATCGCGCAGAGTTATCGACGAGGTTTCGTCTTCCATGTGGTCGTATGCGTAAGAATTGGCTAATTTCCGTACAGCGGCCTCGGATTGAATCTGCACAAAGTTTACGTAGTTGTCAACCTCAAATAACGCTTTCGCGGTGTCTTTTACCTGCCAAACCACCACAGCCGCAATTTCAACGGGATTACCCATTTTATCGTTGACTTTTAGAGTTTGTCCGTTCAGGTTACGGGCGCGCAGGCTGATTTTGGTTTTATTATAAAGCGGATTCACCCACTGTAAGCCCGTTTCTTTAATAGACCCAACGTAGTCGCCAAAAAAAGTAGCGGTCATTCCTTCCTTCGGATAAATAATAACAATTCCTTTTAGGATGAAAGAAGCGATAAAAATCAGTAAAAGCCCTGGAATGGGACCGTACTCTTTGAATAGTGTAAAAAAAGCAACGCCAGCTAAACCAAAACAGACCAAGGCAACCAGTAAAAACAGGTAACCAGAAACGGACGAAAGTTTTTTCTCCTGCATGACCGTAAACGTTTGTTTGAATAAATAATATCATTTTGATATCACAATGATAGATATCAATTCTGTTAATTCGCCATAATTTATGGGAACGGTCCGGTAACTCCACCAATGGTTTCCTTACGGTGTAGGACAGGTTTATTATTTTGACAGGATTTCAGGATTAACAGAATTTTTGTTGGTAAGAGCAATCCTGTTAATCCTGTCAAAAAAGCTTGCGGAAAGGCACGTAAAGTAAACTTGTCCTACGCCCCTTCTTTACAGTATCACTGCAAACGCCAATCCTTTTCACTATTTTTGCGCCTTCAAAATACTGGTCAACTTTCTGGCTGACCGACTCATTAACTATCATGCTGCTGAGTGAACAGGAAATAAATCGCCGACAAAAGCGCGAAGAATTAATGCGGATGGGTATTGATCCCTATCCCGCCGAGCTATTTGACGTAAACACAACCATCGCCGATATTCGGGCGGCCTTTCAACCGGACGGCGCTGAGATTGAACCCGAGCTGGATCTCTCCGGCGATGAACGCTGGGGTAATATCCAGTTAGCCGGGCGATTGATGGTGTTTCGCATCAGCGGTAGCGCATCATTCGCAGAAATACAAGACTCTACCGGCCGAATGCAGTTCTATTTCCGGCGCGATGACATTTGCCCCGGCGAGGACAAAACGCTCTATAACACGGTCTTCAAAAAATTACTGGACATTGGCGACATCATTGGTATTCGGGGTAATGTGTTCACAACCAAAACCGGCGAATTGTCTGTTTATGTTCGGGAATTCAAAATCCTGAATAAATCGCTCCGACCGTTGCCGGTGGTAAAAGAAGTTGTGAATGAAAAGGGCGAAAAGGAAACCTACGACGCCTTTACAGATCCCGAACAGCGATACCGGCAGCGGTATGTTGATCTGATCGTGAATCCGCAGGTACGAGACGTCTTTATCAAACGGACTAAATTAGTCAATTCGATTCGGCAGTTTCTGAGTGAGAAAGGTTATCTGGAAGTTGAAACGCCAATTCTCCAACCCATTCATGGCGGAGCAGCCGCACGGCCATTCAGTACACACCATAACTCGCTCGACATGACGCTCTACATGCGTATTGCCAACGAGTTATACCTCAAACGCCTGATTGTGGGCGGTTACGATGGCGTGTTCGAATTTGCGAAAGACTTCAGAAACGAAGGCATGGACCGTACGCACAACCCGGAATTTACGCAGGTTGAATTCTACGTCGCTTACAAAGATTATCTCTGGATGATGGATACCATTGAGGAGATGGTGGAGAAAGTGGCACTGGATGTAGCAGGAACGACCAAAGTTACCGTTGGCGAAAACATCATTGATTTCAAGCGTCCCTGGAAACGGCTGACCATGTTTGAAGCCATTCAGGAATATACCGGCGTCGATGTATCGGCGATGGAAGAAGCCGAC
>CAXVWN010000247.1:0-37771 GCA_964263725.1 Spirosoma sp. | reverse complement strand
CCGTTCGTCGAGGAGGAATTGTATCCGTAGTTGGCGTATATGGTACGCCATTCGATAACGTCTCCATTGGCCGCATGTTCGACAAGGGCGTTACCGTTCGCTTTGGACAATCGTTCGTTCACAAAAACATTGATCATTTGTTGGACCTGGTCGTGCAGGGAAAAGTCGTTCTGGATGACATCGTCTCACACGTGCTGCCCCTGGCCGAAATCTCGCGGGGTTATGACATCTTCAAAAAGAAAGAAGACGATTGTACCAAAGTGATCCTCAAACCCTAATTAGTTTCTTACCGCTTACTTACTCAACAATGGAAACCCAAAACAACGGCAAAACTGCGCTCATTACGGGCGCATCCAGCGGCATAGGCCGCGAACTCACCCGACTTTTCGCTAAAGACGGGTACAACTTAGTGCTGGTTGGCCGCGACAGCGATGCATTGCAGCTTTACAGTAACAACTTACAAAATCAATACGGCACTCAGGTGACATTGATCCAAAAAGACCTCGCCAACCCAGCGGCACCCGACGAAATTTATGCCGAAACAAGCGGGCAGGGTTTACATATCGACGTGCTGGTGAACGACGCGGGATTTGGTGAATATGGCATGTTCGCTACCGAAACCGACCTTCAGAAAGAACTGGGTGTGGTACAGGTCAATGCAGTCGCGCTGGTTCATCTGACCAAACTATATCTTAAAGACATGGTTAGCCGCAACGAGGGCAAGATTCTTATGCTGGGTTCTGAAGCATCAGTATCGCCTAACCCGATGATGGCCGTTTATGGCGCGACGAAAGCCTTCATCAAGTCATTTTCGGAAGCCATTCGCAATGAATTAAACGACACGAACATTACCGTGACGGTACTCATGCCAGGCGCTACCAACACAAATTTCTTTAAAGTTGCCGGAGCCACCGAAGCAAAAGGAGCCGACCCAAACAAAACTGCAGATCCGGCCGCAGTAGCGAAAGAAGGATATGACGCGCTGATGAGCGGAAAAGATCATGTAGTGGCCGGGTGGATGAACAAAGCACGGGTGGCGATGGCGCACATACTGCCCGATCCGCTGGTGGCTGCCAGTGCCCGCAGAGATATGACGCCTAAGGATCAGGCCGACGAGCAACAGAAGCAAGCCGTAACGATGGCTTTGGTTGTGGGACTCGCTGTATTGGGCGGATGGTGGCTGGTATCGCGCAGCCGCTCGTCAATCGACCCTGACGAGATTTATACCAAAGCTCGCTCGGGTCAGAAAGCCTTCCGCGATAAGGCCAGTAAAGCCGGTAAATCAACACGAAAGGCATTAACCTCTGTTAGCGATTCGGTTCAGGACGCTTACGAACAAGTTAAATCAGCCGTTGGTTGAGCACGAACAGACACGGCGAAAAGCAAAACCAGTTTTGTCATTTATAAGCATACGACTCAACGTCTGCCTCAGTTATGGAACAGCTTAAAACAAAAGCTTACGGCGCAAAAGCCTCTCTTATTGATCAATTCAGTAGTCTCTCCCGGATGGACATTGAGCGTAATCCGCCCCAATCCGACGAGGTCCTGATTGATATTCTCTATTGCGGAGTTTGCCACTCCGATGTACATCAGGTAACAAATGACTGGAGTAACACGATTTATCCGTGTATACCGGGCCATGAAATCGTTGGTCGGGTGGCGGAGATTGGTGCAGACATTACCAAATTCAGTGTGGGCGACATCGTTGGGGTGGGCTGTATGATCGACTCGTGTGGTAAGTGCTCATCCTGCACCGGGGGCGATGAACAATATTGCGAAGGCCCGGTAAGCTGGACGGCTACTTACAATGGCTACATGAAACCCAACGGCAATGGATACAATACCTTCGGCGGTTACTCGACCAATATCGTTGTAAAAGAGTCCTTTGTGCTCAAAATTCCCAATGAACTTGATATAAAAGCGGCTGCTCCTATCCTGTGTGCGGGTGTAACGACTTACTCACCATTGAAACATTGGGGCGTTAAGGAAGGCGATAAAGTAGGTATCGTTGGCTTGGGCGGTCTGGGGCATATGGCCGTCATGATCGCTAAAGCGATGGGTGCCGAGGTCACGGTGCTCACCACCAAAGAGGAAAAGCGGGCCGCTGCTGAAGAGTTGGGCGCTCATAAAGTTATTCTGTCGGATGATAAAGAAGTTATGACTCAGAATGAGTTAACGCTCGATCTGATCCTGATTACGATTCCCGACAAATTCGACATGAATCCCTACGTTAGCTTACTCAAGCGCGACGGCCACTTGGTTACGGTTGGTTTGATAGGCCCCTACAAAAGCCCGACTGATAACATGGAAATAGCTTTTCATCGGCGGTCAATGTCGGGTTCACTAATTGGGAGCATTCAGGAAACGCAGGAGGTACTTGATTTCTGTGCTGAGCATTCAATTTTGCCACAGGTCGAAATGATTCCTATCCAGGACGTCAACAAAGCTTACAAGCAGATACTGGACGAAGAAGTCCGGTTCCGTTTCGTTATAGATATGCAGTCGCTGAAAGACGAACAATAAACAACTCATTTTTCCCCTACCGCATTCTTCGATAAGTTGACGAATGCGGTAGGGGGCTTTTTTTAACCACTCAACGTACTAGTAGCTCATGATCACTCCTTATTTACGGGCCTTTCAAATTGGCCTCATTGCCGGTATGCGGGCTATGTCGGCTCCCGCTTTGCTTAGTCATAAACTGGCCCGCACTATACCCACTAAACAACCTCATACTCCGCTTCAATACCTGGCGCAGCCACCTGCATCTATAGCGCTAAAAGTGTTGGCAGGTGCTGAGATCATTGGCGACAAAGTACCCCACGGACCAGATCGCACTTCTCCTCCTCAGTTTATTGCTCGTGTGACTTCGGGAGCAAGTTGTGGTGCTTTGGTGAGTCAGGTCGAAGGCCAACAAGCTCCACTTGGTGCCGTGGCCGGTGGACTGGGTGCCGTAGTAAGTACACTGATTTTCTTCCAGTTACGTCGTTGGCTGAATCATGACTTAGGTTTGCCCGATGCAGTTGGTGCTCTTGCCGAAGATGCGCTGGTTATTGGCATAGGCTGGCATATTGTAAACGGTATTCAGCCAGATCTGGCGATGGAACAGAGTTGATATACAGTTTTGCGTTATAAAAGCTCCCTGATTAATATAGGGGGTTCTATAGCGATTATATTAATCAAATCGGCGTTGGCGCAACGGATAAGCTTATTTATCTTCCGTTGTACCAACGCCGATTTTATTAATAGGATTTACAGGTAGGTATTGAGAAAATAATTCAGGAAAGGCTCTGATAAAAAATGTCTGTCACATGATAAATGTCCTTGCCAGTTATTAAAGTATTGATGTAGCTTGCTTCTGTTTCCATCTTTGTCAACTATAAAACGCTCAACTATACATTGTTGCCTCTAATGGTCATCAAGTAGGAGCTATATTAACTATAAACAATGGAGTATATTATAGTATAATCATACTTCTAGTATACTAATGTTACAACATACGCTTATTTACTATATATTTAGTTAACCGGACTATCCGACGGAAGACAATAATTTAAAATCAGCAGACATTACCTAAATTAACATCGGGGAAATGTCAATAACAATGTGATGATAGATAAGTGCATTGACCAATGTCTTTCCGAAGACATTAGAAAAGAACTATTTCCAGCTGCGTCTTAAACAGAAATAATGCTGTTAAACCGCCTTTGTGAAATATACTGGGCTCAGTTGCAGCAACATTGATAGAATTTCACAGGAACAAGAATACCGCTTTAACCTAACAAGTAAGAAATCAGGCTAATATTATGAACCATATTCTTCGCCTTACTCAGGCCAACCATGAAAAAATTAGTTGCACGGGTCCAATTGCACAAGTTAAAAAGTGAAAAGCAGATTCCTGCTCAAGTATTCGGTATCCTTCAGGATGCGATGGCGGAAATGAAGTTTTATCCGATCATTAAAGAAGCATCAACGAAGAAATGGTACAAAATGCTTCCCGACCAATATGTGTCTTATGCGTCTGTGAGCGTTGCTGATGCACTGGCGAAAATTAAGCTGGCGGCTGACAAAACTAACCGAACCTATTCGGTTTTTGTTACCGATTCGTCAACCGCCCTATGGGACAATCTTGATGAAATTGTTGTGTAAAAACTAAGAAAAGCCAGTCAAAACGCAACTATCAGGAGAAAAATTTATAGGTAGTATAGATAATATATGAAATTAATTTCATATATTATAACTTATCAAATTAGGTAAAAAACTAATGCGGTAAAAATAGTAGTCTTCAGATCTAGTTTAATCACTTGGGGATTTACTGTCTCTGCTAATATCACTTTGGGCACTGTCATTTTATTAATCCTTTGATTACTAAAACAATGTAATTCCTCGTTGGGCATTGTACACATTCACTTCTGAAACGGCATGGCGGATGGCCTCATTCTGGCTAAGCCCGGCCGCCATATACTGCTTCGCTTTGTCAATTACATCCTGAATGGTGGGTATTGTTTTTACTTTTATCGTCGTCATGATCATTTATTATTGCTTTTTACAATAACCTGATCTACCGTATTGTTTTCCTCCAGAAAAGCCAGTAAGGCGGTTATGTGCTTCTTTGACTTTGATAACTGCTCATAGTCACCTCGTACTCTGACACTTCAACCACTCGCGAAATGCACATTATAATTTGTATTTGATGTTCAATAGTAATCTATAATCTTACCCAACCTAGTCAAATACTATTTTTAATAGCTATCTATTTTTATAAACAAATTCACCTTTTCAATAAATACAAGTTACTGAATCTCTTTTTTGGATATATTTACAATTACTCAGCTTATGCATTTATATTTTATCGTCTTGCCTCTATATGCCCATTTCGCTCGCACCTGTTGTCTGGATTGTAGATGATGATCCAGATGATCAATATTTATTTGAGCTTGCCTTTACATCTCTAAATCCACCGGTTGCGGTAAAACTCTTGAATGACGGCGAAGAACTATTGCCCGCGCTAATTCAAAGCACGTATATACCCAGCTTAATTGTTTTGGACTTGAACATGCCTCGATTAAATGGCTTTGAAGCTTTGAAATTGTTACGAGCCGAACCGGACTACCAATACCTGCCCGTAGTTGTATTAACAACCTCAACTCACGCTAATGATCAGGAAAAGGCATTGCAGCTAGGAGCTAATGGTTTTGTAAATAAACCCGCTTCGACGGGTAAGCTTTTGATGCTTTTTGGCGAATTAGTCCAGCAGTGGCCTATTAGTTAACGATTTTACACCAGTCACTCAAATGCTGTTTTGGGCCTATACATGCAATTAAGGTATATATTGACAATGACGTCGTTATTTTTTACCATAACATCCAGCCCGCCAGATTGGTGAGTTTACACTATTAGGCCCCAAATTAATCTGATTGGCCGAACAGGTTTTGTATTTTCGCAGTATGGATCTTACTCATGAACACCAGAAGTTAGTCGATTTCTTTGCTAGTCGCACTCTTCCCAGCGGTCCCCAGCACATTAATCAGTATAGTGTATTTTTCGACTTGCCGGGGGCGGTAAACAAGCAACTTCAACAAATCCGTAGCGATGTGGAAGCTACTAGAAAATCGGCGGCCATTATGCTGCGCGAGGTACAGGATTGGTTAGATGTGCAGTCTCTGACTGAATGATTATATCCATTGTTCCCTCTTCTAAGGTAAAATACAGACCATATCTTCTCTAAAAACATATGATGATTAATCGAAAAAACTGGCGTTAATAGCCTTATTTCGCCTTTTTTTCAAGTTATCCACATAGCAGTGTGGATAACTTGAAAAAAAGTAATCCATAATAGAGCTACTTATTCCTCTTTTTCCAGTCAAATATTTGCAAAAAGGGAAACTAAAAAGCTTCAGTATCTAGTCTGACCATACCGCTACTAAACATAAATAGGGCTTTCGAGTGTGATAAGAATAGGCACGATTATTGGACCCAAAATTATAATTTCATTAATTAGCATATTTTATCATTAAATAATTAAACATTTGGTCTTTTTTACCAATATGTAAAGTATGGGTGCTATTGTAAAATTAACGGTAAAGAATGTCATCGACCTTTGGTTCGCTGAAGATACGCCATTGCGTCAGTTCAAAATCAGAATGAACCCCCGGTTATGGGCAATGTGCAAACAGGTTAGTCAGGACTTTAGAGCTCCTTCGGGTAGAGTGGCTCAGAAGCAGTACCGAAAATCGGACAAAGTGGCTTTTGCCAACCTTGTCTTGGCAAATCTGGATAAGGCAGAAGCTATTTCTGGTAACGATGTTCTTGAGATGGCTTACTAAACAGGCTAAGTCAAATTCATTCTGCGTTATTGCCTACAGCAATACTAACCGACTTCTCGAGAGACCGGATAGTTTGCTCTGTACTTTATTGTCTAGTCCTAAGGCTGTACTAAACTGGACAATTAATGTCCACAATCGTACACTTATCAGAATACAAATTACACCTTTCCTCCTAGCTATCAGCTACTTGAATTTTTGGTATGGTAGTTGACCTACTTGCTACAAGGAGCATACGCAAACAATCCGTTGAATTAATTTATCAGTGTAACATCAATTCAACGGATTGTTTGAGGAGCGACAAAAATGTTAGGTTAAGAAAATTTGAAAAGCATACATAGCTCTGTGTATGCTTTTTTGTCGTCTGCCGCGAGCAACTTTTGACTCTCCCTTTACCAGCGCCAATTATAATTGTTACCTTCTTATAATTACCATCCAAATACAGATGCTATCTATGACACGATACCAAACTATTTTTTGGATTGCTTTCTTAGTCCTCTCTCTTATAAGTGAGCAGGTGCAGGCCCAACAAAACGCTGATGTCCGTAAGGTACGCTGGGGTTTTACTCCGCAACAGGTTAAAGAAACCGAAAGCACCAAGCCGTCTTCAGGAAAGCGAGATAAGTTAATCTATAATCGGGTGCCTTTAGCAGATCGGAACGCTGGTTTGGAATATGATTTTATAGGCGATTCATTGCTATCAGCTTCGTATTATTATTATACTACGGCATCTGTCACGAAAGATGATGTCATTGCGTCCTCAGTTGATTTTGAAGCTTCCCTAATAGAGAAATATGGTCCAGGCAAGACGTCTTTTTTGGGTGATATCAGAAACATTATTTGGCTGACCCCCAGAACTCAAATTAGCCTTTCAGTTGGCAATATTGATCGAGGATGGTCTGTGGAAGTTGAATATTTGTGTCGAGTTTGTAGCCCGGATCAAGTAAAAGCCGGTACGTCGGGAAAAGAAGAATTCAAACCCCGAAAAGATAGTAAGGATTTCTAAGGGTATCAGCTCGCAGAAAATTCACTTAGACGGGTAGGTATAAGAAAAGTAACTGACTACAAAAAAATATTTTAGCATTTGCGCCTGGTTACAAAAAACGCCCTACCGTAAGTGGTAGGGCGTTTTACTTGTTACAACCAAGTTATTTAGTGTAATACCGTGGCGTTCCTAGTTAATTCTTTTCGTACTTTATCGGCCGCAGACAGGTCCATCAGAGTGATATTAGCCTTCTTTCTAAGCGTCGGCGAAGCTGTCAAAATCTCAGTCGCCATTTGAATCAGTAAGGCCGCAGTAGCCTGTCCGTTTACCTTTCGACGGGTAGCGCGAGTCACTCTCGACGCCGATGCATGAGCAGCTAATGCAGGCAAATTAATAGACTCCATTTCAGCTTAAATTAGTTGTTTTACGTTCTATAATAAGAACAAAATAAATGCAACTTTTCGCACACAAATAGGCTATTTTTATGCCCTAAGGCCTTTTTTTTTGCCTTTATAATAGCCCGCTACTAAATCCTAAAGTTGGGTAAAAATATGGTTATCTAATTGATCCGACGTATTCCATTCAGCGGGTAATTTAACGACGCAGCGACTTCTGGAATTAGCCTAAATACCCGTAGAAAATGTATGTTCGTTAATATATTCGGTTAGAGTAAGTCTTCTATAACGTAGAATTTACAGCGTAACAGGCTATCTTTTTGAGATTAATCGCGGTTGTCTATTCAGAATTTTGTTGAACAGACAACCGCGGTTAAATGTTTACTTACTGGTTAAAAGACGACGAACAATGACTGGCTCTAACACGCCATTGAATAAAGAGAAGATGCTCACTGAGCGTTTGGATATAGACTTTGCCTTGAAGATAGTCCAATTGGGTATCTGGGAATTAGACCCTGTTACCAGACTGTTCGACTACGATGATCGTTGTCGGGAACTGTTTGGGCTGGCCAGAGCAAATCAGCTCCCCTACGAACAAGTTATCAGTCACATCCATCCCGATGATGTAGACCAAGTTGACCGGGCCATCCGGCGATTGACCAATGCCCAGGCAGAAGATGATTATGAGGCCACTTTCCGCACTATAGAGGCCAATGACGGTGTGCTTCGATGGATTCGATTTGCGGCCCGAAGCTACGTGAATGAAGCTGGTGAATTGTATCGACTTGCCGGTATTGTTCAAGATATAACGGAGTCAGTACTGAATCGCCAAAAAACTGAACAAAGTGATAGCCGCTTCCAGCAAATAATTGACCAGACACCAGTAGCTATGCTGGTGGCAAAAGGCCCTGATTTAGTAGTTAAAACGATTAATCAGGCAATGCAGTCCCTACTCAATCAGGAATCGGAAATCCTGGAAAAACCAGTCTTACGAGCTATTCCCGAACTAAGCGCCCAGCCTATTATAAATAGATTACAACGGGTTTATCAGACTGGCGAATCGTATAATGGGTGGGCAGTAGAAATTCCACTGTATCGGAAGGGCAAGCTAGAAATGAGTTATTTTAACCTGAACTCTACTCCTTACTACGAAGACAACGAAATAATCGGCGTAGTACAGGTAGCGACTGAGGTAACCGATCAGGTAAAGTCTGCAAAAAAGATCGAAGCTAGTGAAAATCGATTTCGAAATTTGATCGAAGAATATTCGGTGGCGACTTGTCTGCTCGTTGGTCAAGATATGAAAATTGATGTGGCCAACGACGTTATGCTTAGTTATTGGGGAAAAGACAAGTCCGTAATTGGTAAAACCCATGAAGAGGCTATACCGGAGCTGAAAGGCCAGCCCTTCGAGAAAATATTGAAGGAGGTATTTACAACAGGCAAGACTTATGAAGCCAAAGCCGCCCGAGCCGAGTTAATAGTAAATGATCTGTTGAGCACTTACTATTTCGACTTTACGTACAAGCCGTTACGCAATTCTGCTGGTGAAGTCGATGCTATTTTAGCTATGGCTGTTGATGTTACGGAGCAGGTAAATTCCCGGCAAAAACTGGAAGAGAGCAACGACCAGTTAGAATTTGCCATTGATGCGACAGAGTTAGGTACCTGGGATCTAAATCCGGCAACCAACAAGTTTACCGCAAACCTTAGATTGAAAGAATGGTTTGGTGTGCTGCCGGAAGATGAAGTTGAACTTTCTCTTGCTACTAGTGTAATTGCCGACAAGGATAGACAACGGGTGACGAATGCGATTCAACAGGCTTTACAGCATTCTTCTGGTGGTCATTATGATATTAATTACACTATTATTCATCCGGTTACCAAGCAAGAAAGAATAGTACGGGCAAAAGGTAAGACCTGGTTTACTGATGAAAAAATAGCTTATCGGTTTAATGGCACCTTACAGGATATAACCGAGCAAAAGAAAGCTGAAGAAGAGAAACAAAAGCTGATTTCTATTATGGAGGCCAGCCACGAATTCATTGGTCTGGCTGCGCCGGACACATCTATTCAATATGGAAATCCTGCTGCCCTGAACATGTTGGGTTGGGATACTTTTGAGGGAAAAAATATACAGGACTCTATTTATCCTGAAGACTGGAAGCTGGCAGAAAAGCTACTATCTGAACTCTTAAACAAAGGCCACTTTTCGCAGGAAATTCGCTTTATGAATGCCCGAACTGGTGATCCGTTTTGGCTTCAGTGGAATGCTGTCGCCCTCAAAGAGCCTGTATCGGATGAAGTCATAGGCTTGGCAATCGTCAGCCCCAACATTACAGAGCGTAAAAAAGCCGAACAGGCCTTAACGAATAGTGAGGCTCGCTTCCGAAATCTGATTATAAAAGCCCCATTTGCTACAGCGGTTTATGTAACCCGGGAACTCATCATTGACATAGCTAATGAAGCGATGATCAACGTATGGGGCAAAACTCCTGCAGTGGTTGGAATGGCACTGGCCGATGCCTTACCGGAACTGGAAGGACAACCTTTTATTGGCCTGTTAGAGCAAGTTTATGACACAGGAATACCGTATCAAACAAATGAGCAGCAGGTGAATCTGGTGACGGATGGCCACTTACAAGCGTACTGGTTCACCTTTACTTATCAACCATTAACAACCGATCAAGGCCAAGTCTACGCTATTTTGAACATGGCTGTTGACGTTACAGAGCGGGTAGTTTCCCGGCAACGAATAGAAGAAAGCCAACAACAATTGCTGGCTTCTTTTGAACAATCGCCGGTAGCCATCGCCATTATCGACGCGGCTGACCTTACATTTCGTATGGCCAACCCATTTTACGGCCAACTGGTTGGCCGAACGCCAAATGAGCTGGTTGGCAAACCTTTACTGGAAGCACTGCCCGAACTCCGGGGGCAGGGTTTCGACCGAAGACTTAAAGATGTTATTGATACTGGAATTCCTTTCATTGCTGCCGAGGCTACCTTAGAAGTCATTCGCAATAACCAGCCAGAAACCATTTATGTCCATCTGACTTTTCAACCACAAGGCGAAGCAGACCCAGATACCGGCATAGAACGCATCGCTCGTGTGCTGGTCGTAGCCACTGATATAACCCAACAGGTGCTGGCACGCAAGAAGATCGAAGAAACCGAGATCGCTTTACGGGGGGCTATTGAATTGGCCGAACTTGCCACCTGGAGTTTGGATATTGAACTGGGTCTCATTTCTTATTCCGAGCGCTTTATGGAATGGCTTGGCTTCTCAGAAGACACTAAAGACTTAGATGAATCATTCAATCCATTACCAGAAGAATATAGGCAATCTGTTATTGATGCTATAGCCTCCGTAATTCAACCAGGCTCCTCTGGTCTCTACGAGAATGAACATCCGATTATTAACCGGCTCACGGGTCAGGAACGTATAATCCACGCACAAGCTCAGGTATTTTATGATGCAGCCGGAAAATCAACCGTACTTAGGGGAACGGCGCAGGATATCACAAGTCAACGCCAATTACAATCTGCACTAGAGCAGCAAGTGCAGGAGCGAACCGAAGAATTGGAATCTACAAACGAAGAACTAGCGGCCATTAACGAAGAATATGCGGCCACAAATGAAGAGCTTACGGAATCTAACCAACTGCTGATTCGGTCTAACGATAATTTACAGCAGTTTGCCTATGTAGCCAGCCACGACTTACAGGAACCACTGCGCAAAGTGCAACAGTTCGGGGATTTACTTAAAACTCAGTATGCCAATCAGTTAGGCGAAGGAGTTGCTTACCTGGAGCGCATGCAAGCTGCGGCCAGCCGCATGTCTACACTCATTCGTGATTTGCTGAGTTTCTCGCGCATTTCGACTCAACAGGACACAATAACCTCAGTATCACTGAATACGATCGTTAATACGGTGCTCAATGATTTAGAGTTGCGGCTTCAGGAGACAGGTGCAATTGTTGAGGTCGAATTCCTGCCGAAGCTACAGGGTGACAGATCGCAATTGGAGCAGCTTTTCCAGAACTTGGTAAGTAATGCGTTGAAATTTAGTCGATTAGATCAGTCCGGCATTCCGATTCCACCTCTGATTCGGATCAGTTGTCAATCCCTAACTGCCCTTGAGTTGCCCGCTTCTGTAAAGCCTACCCGTTCTGCCAGAAATTATTATCGCATTGACATATCGGATAATGGAATTGGTTTTGAGCAGAAGTACGTTGACCGGATATTTCAGGTATTTCAGCGACTGCATAGCAAAAGCGAGTTTGCAGGAACAGGTATTGGTCTGGCAATTTGCGAGAAAGTGATAGCTAATCACGGCGGGGCTATTACGGCCAGCAGTCAGCCCGGCCAAGGGGCAACATTTCAATTATATTTGCCAGCAACAGATAAATAATGAGATCCAAGCAAATCAATTGTATTTCAGCATCGAATCTATACAGCAAACCGTATATAAACAATAAACCCGCAAAGCAGTGCCAGAGCGGGTTTATTCACTTTCATTCTTTTTAATTTTTCCCAATAAAAGTAACATTAAATTAAATATATTCATAATATAACAACAAAATATAAAAACCTGCTTATAATATCCTGATGTTCAGTATATAAAACCTTGGCCTTTATGAGAATACAAGAGGGCTAACTATGCCAAAGCACAAAAACATTCACTACTTTTTACTAGAAGTTACACTATCTACTTAAATCTAATACTATAGTTACTACGTATATATTTACGAATTGCAGGAAACTATACGATATATCGCTGTTTTTACATTGTTTGCAATTCCTGTAGCCAGAGGATTTGCATCAATAAGAGAAGCAATTAATTGTCTTGATCGAGTGCATAGCGATTCAGATTCGTCGCCAATGGGGATTTATGATGCTACTATGGCCACAGTAATATCATACCAGCACGAAAATTATGTACTTGTAGATCCGGATGAAGACCTAATTATACGACTGGCTCAGTCGTATATAGAACGTATCGTATAATTAGTATTCGACTAGCTGACAGACAGTTATCTTATCAATTTTTTGATAATTAGATCCGGGTTAGCACGCTCGTAATCCTCAATATAGCTAATCCCAAGGTCTGTTAATTCATAGCATGTAGTATCGCTGGCATTTTCATCGCTAGCCCTTATAAGACCAATACTAAGTAATCCCATAATATAGTAATTGATCATCATACGATCGAAGTTCGTTTGCTTCTCTACCTGGCTGTAGGTCGCACATGTATAAGTAGCAGTAAGAATACTATATTGAGCAAATGTAATAATCATGTTTTTACTGAGTGTTTGGAGGAGCATTTCACTACAACTTGTACTGCAATTTTCTATATAGGTTAACCTATTATCGGTTAATAAAGTCTCATATCTAATAACGTAAATAAGTAAGAAGGGTTGCTAAAATAAACACACTTTTTAGCCAGTGGCCCACTATATTTACAACAAATGGAAAATATAAAGTATCCAATAGGGCCTTTTGTTAGTCAGGAAACGTATTCAACCGACGAACTAGCACACATAATTACCGTAATTGAAACTAGTCCCGCTCATTATCGGCAGATAGTCGAAAATTTGGCGGCTCTTGATTTGTCAAAAACATACCGGGAAGGTAGTTGGACAGTACAGCAACTGGTTCATCACGTAAGTGATATTGGATTACTGCATTTTTTACGAATGAAAAAAGCCTTGACAGAACCTTCTTATGAGGTGGCTACTATGATTGATATGAATGGCTGGGCGTCTACTTCTGATGCAATGGATGCGCCGGTTATGGATTCACTACTTTTGTTAGAAGGCGTTCAACGTCGATATGCTCATCTGGCAAAATCGTTGACACCGAGTATGTTATCAGTTAATTATTATCATCCGGCTCGCCAAATATATGTCAATCAAGCGCAAGCTTTAGCAATGTCGGCCTGGCATGTGCAACATCATTTGGCACACATTAAGTTGGCATTGGCATAGCTTCACTTTTCATTAGCGAGACTATCTATGAATATTATTTACAATTGAGTCATATTCCTATGTATTGGCATTAACTCGAGTACCTGCTTTCCAGGCAAACCTTGTACTTCGGAATAAAAAGCATAAACTATCATATTGCCTCTTCAATAGCCAGTCGTACCATTTGCCCCTCCGGATTCCAGTATAAGCCGGCTACACCATTCTCGCCCATTAATGCCACAACAAAGCTATGCTCATCGGCATACTGGTTCATGGCATCGGTCATAATTAAACCGTATTCATAGGGTACCGCAACGCGCTTAACAGCGCCATAGGCAATGCCGGTCCATACTGTCAATGTTACGTGTGTTTTCACCGCCATTCGTTTTTAAGAAACACTCATATTGTTATCAACTATACTATCGATAACAGATTCCTTCTGGGCTTAGCACTAAAAACTATTTAGTGGAACATAGCGCTACTGACCATCAACTTATGTTTTGATAAAGTCCGGCTGCACTAGCTGTATAAATAACTTATCTCTGAAAGTTAATATGTATTCCCAATCTTACAGATAAAACAAAATAGACACTAGCAGCAAAAAAAACTATTTTATAATCGATATCTTATAATGCTGTTTACTAATACGTCACCGATATATTGTATATTATCATAGACTAATTATATTTTAGTAAGTTTATAGTGATATAATCTATTACTGACTTATGACTACTTCATTGACTGACGAAGAAATGATTCGACAATATTTGCCAAATCAATCCGATCGCTGTTTAGATATTCTTTATAGGCGATACGTTAATAAGGTTTACCGGCGTTGCTTATCAATGACCAAAAATTCAGGACTGGCCGCAGATTTTACACACGACATTTTTCTGAAGGTGTTTAACAAATTAAGTGCCTTTCAGGAACGGTCAAGTTTCTCTACTTGGCTTTATTCCATCGCCTATAATTATTGTGCTGACCAGCTTCGGTTGGCCAAGCGCCTTAAGCTTATCCCCATCAACGATAATACGAACCAGGGCATACCCGATTTTGTAGAAGATCAGTTACAGGAAGAAAAACTTTGTTTAGTCGAACGGGCAATGGAAACCCTTTCGGTTGATGAACAAGCGTTATTACAACTCAAATATAAAGACGGGCTAAGTATTGACGAAATTGCAAAATCGTATCAAATCAATACCAGTGCAGTTAAAATGCGCCTTAAACGCAGTCGGGATAAGGTACATCTATTGTATACAAAACTGTCTGTTACATTCTAGTTAAGGCGCACGAGACTAAGATTCAGAGTGCAGTTAGCGATCCAGTATGTTAACTAATAGGAGCTGATACTTTAGTGGGAATTTGCTCTTCTACCTGCTGCTGGCGAACCTGCTGGCCAATGGGTACATATTCTACTTCGCACGGATAACCGAATAGACAATTGGCTTTAATTTGCTCAGCTACACGGGCAGGAACCATACTCTCCCAGCCATCTTCGCCCAGTTGAATCATCTCCAGAACACGATCGGTTGAGATGTGCAAATTTTGCTCATTATAATCGGTAATGTCTTCTATTTTATCATTCCGAACCAGATATTGAAAGAGCGGCTCCAGCGTAGGCGGCAGTTTAAATTCGTTACAGGTGTAAATGTTTCCTTCTTTTAAAGTTGGATAGACAAATAGCTTGACCTTTCGGCTAAATAAGGTGGCGAATGATTCCAAAATGCCACCCGGCAAAAATTCATAATGCCCCTCTTCAAAAATGTACTCTAGATTCGGGATGCCAACAATCAGGCCAATTTTAAGCCGCGTCAGCCGGGCCAGGTAATTTACAAGTTTATAATACTCTAAGTAATTGGAGATCATTACCGTCTGGCCCATCGAGCACAAAATATCTACCCGGTCCAGAAAGTCTTTTTCGTCAATTCCCTGTTCGTTAGCTTTCAGATTATGCAATGTTAATTCCGCCATTGACACAACCTTGTTGGCGTCCACATCGGGTTCATCCTTGAACTGCTTCAGCCCATTTTCGATCATATCCATCTGGACGTTTGTAACCGGCCTCAACCGCCCACGCATGACCAGAATATGCTTTTTATAAAGAGCCTCCGAGGGTTGCAGCACCTGGCCGTCGGCACCAAACAAAGCTGCATCGGTAAACCCATTTTTCACCAGGTGCAAACTCATCAGGCGGTTATCTACATCAGCAAAATCAGGCCCATTGAAGCGAATCATGTCAATCTGGATCCGTTCCGGTGCCAAATCATCCATAAGCGACAGTACCAGCGTTTCGGGCGATTTAGCATAATAGTAGCAACCGTAAATCAAGTTAACTCCAATGATACCCAGGGCTTGCTGCTGCAAAATATTTTCATTGTCAATCATCCTGACGTGGATAATGACATCATTAAAGCCAGATTGAGGATTAAGCTGAAACCGGCAACCAATCCAGCCGTGTGCCTCGTTGGTTTTCTGGTAATTTAAGGCAACAACGGTGTTAGCAAACGCAAAGAAAGTGGTATCCGGTCCTCGTTTTTCAGCCAGCCTTTTCTCCAGCAAGCTATATTCTTTACTTAGCATTTTAACCAACCGCGTCTCAACAACATACCGACCACTTTCTTCGACACCGTAAATTGAGTCGCTGAACGTCATGTCATAGGCAGACATGGTTTTGGCAATAGTGCCGGATGAGCCGCCAGCTTTAAAGAACATAGCGGCTGTTTCCTGACCGGCTCCTATCTCGGCGAACGAGCCATAAATACGACGGTCGAGATTAATACGTAGTGCTTTTTGCTTAGTACCTATATTCTTTTCGTACATAGTATATCGGGGCTTGCTGCTAAAGTTACAGTATATAACGCCAAAAGCAGCCTTTAGAGCTGCTTCAGACGCAAAATAATACAATATTAATGTTGCATGTTCGGCAACTTGTCACTAACAAACATATTACCTCCGCCAGCTTTACGGTCAAGTGATGAACCTATACCCAATTGCTCAATTTCTGTTAGTGCCGCTTTACGCGCATTCCGTGTACCCGTAATTTGAAAGATGGCTTCACTTAACATTGGCTCGGTCAAATCGCCGAAGGCTTTCATGGCTACCGCTGGTTCTTTAACTTCAATACTAGGTGTAAACCCGCTGGCATAATCGGTGAAACCAAGTGCATTTGCCGATTTAAATGTAATAGGTTGCATACCCCATTTAATTCGGCCCGTGGGGTCAGAGATGGTGATTGAACCAACGTTTTTTCCAACAGTAGTTGTTCCAATGGTGGTTACGGTCATAAATGGACGTAAACTATTAATAATCAATTCACTGGCAGAAGCTGTACTACCGGTTGTCAGGACAAATACACGACTTAGACTCGCGCCAATATTTGTCGCTTTGGCGATAAAATTTTGAGTGTTCCAGCCCGCACTATATTTTTTGTCATAGTCAGCTGTTACAATGGGATTCCACTTTTGAGAGTAGAACACTTTAGAAGCATCAATATTTTTACCTATCAAACTGGCAAGATTAACCGACGAACTCACATAGCCACCCCTGTTATAGCGCAAATCGAGGATGCATTCATTCACACCCTTCTGCTTAAATTTCCCAAAAACATCGTCTAGCTTCAAATCATAGGTTTTGTCGCTTGTGCCATCTGCTTTATAAACGCCTGGAATAAACTGATTATAGACAAGGTAGCCTACAGTTTTTCCGCCAATTGTGTAGGTAGTATCCAGCAAGACGGGATCTTCCTGAAACACAACGGCGGTCACTTGTTTTGTTTGGTTATTATCCACTACCAAGCCTGTGGTAGACACTGTGGCAAAACCATACGTATAGGTATCGCTGGTGCCAGACAACAAATCTTGATAATTAGCAAGTACCAGGGTTTGTCCGTTCACTTTTGAGATAATGTCGCCCCGTTTAATACCAGCTTTGGCTGCTGGCGAGCCGGGCAATACATAAAGCACCGATACTATGATATCTGTTTTAGTATTATCCCGATAAAAAAATTTATACTCCAAGCCTGTTGTTTTCGACTGGCCACTTAAGGATGCCTTCAATGACTCGGCACTTGGCTGAATCCATGAAAAACGGTCTCCATCCGGATTCGCCGTAACGTTATATGTATTTAGAAGGGAGCTAAAAAACTTATCAGGGACCTGCGTTGTATCAGGATTCGCGGGAATTTTATCGTTCCAGTAATAATAAGTCCGCATGTTAGCCAGAATCCAGTTATCCACCTCATTATCAGTCACGGTTCCGCTAAGAGTAGTTGTCGAAATAACTGGCGGACTTGGTGCAACGTCTGTGCTCTTTTTGCACGAAGTCAGTATAAATAGGCTTGAAACCACCAGAGGTAATACCGAACACCAAACACTAAATATTCTCATAGCGATTAACGTGCAAAATTAGTGCCCATTATCAACGAAGTTAACACTTAAATAACTTATTTTACGTACTACCTGGAAAGCCTTTTCGTAGATTTAAACTCAGATTTATGAGAAGGCATCTTCAATGTGCTTTATTCGTAACTCACTGCCAGCCAGTGTAACGGCTATAATGTCGAAGCGAATATCATGCAGCCAGCCGTTCGCGAAAATATAATGTTCGGCAGCCTTCATAACCAATTTGGCTTTTGTATAAGACACAAACTCTTCGGGGTTACCATAACTTAGATTAGTGCGGGTTTTTACTTCAGCAAACACTAGCAATTTTCCTTTTTTGGCGATGAGGTCAATTTCGGCATGCTGGTGGCGGTAATTGCGGGTCATAATTTCGTACCCCTTCTCGAGTAAGTAACGGGCCGCTTCGGTTTCGCCCTGTTTGCCCGTTTCATTGTGTTGCGCCATCGAATTAAAGTAGGTTACGGATATACAATCGAACGAAACCTATCCATCTACTTGTTAACTAACGGAAGTTGCTTCTTCTGTAAAGCAATGAATAGTCATATCAATAAACAAGTCGACGTTCGGAAATTAGGATTGATTGCGTATCAGGAAGCCTGGGATGAGCAGGAACGCCTGTTTGCGACTATAGTCAATCAGAAATTACTGAATCGTACCCATCCTGCCGATGAGCAGCGGTCCACTACCAATTATTTGCTGTTTTGCGAACACCCGCCTGTGTATACCCTTGGCACAAGCGGTCACGCCGAAAATCTACTAATTGATGAAGCCCGGCTAACGAACGAACTCGGCGCTACGTTTTTCAAGATTCGGCGCGGGGGCGACATTACCTTTCATGGCCCCGGTCAGTTAGTAGGTTACCCCATTCTGGATCTGGATAATTTCTTCACCGACATTCATCGCTATATGCGGTTGCTGGAAGAGAGTATTATTCTTACCCTCGCTGATTATGGTTTAAACGCGGGCCGGATTGAGGGATTGACAGGTGTTTGGCTCGGCTTTGAGGATGACCCAAACCAAAACTCGGCCCGTAAAATTTGCGCAATGGGCGTTAAAGCAAGCCGTTGGGTAACGATGCACGGTTTTGCCTTTAACGTTAATACGGATTTGAGTTATTTTAACCATATTGTCCCCTGTGGCATTACCGATAAGGCCGTTACCTCACTAGCAGCTGAATTGGGGCGCGAAGTGCCGCTGGAGGAGGTTGCCGATAAAGTTCAACGGCATCTGTTCGAGTTGTTTGGCATGGAATTAATTGAAACCTAAGATAACCGATACAAGACGCAGGATGATGTCTGTCAACAAAATGGATTCGTCTTTTTTAATCGTCTTGCCTCATGTATCTAACCGTTTACAATGAAAAAAGACATTAATTTTTTACCTGTTGAGGGCGTTCAGATAGTAATTGCCCGCAAAGAGAACCTTCTTGGAGGGTATGATTGGCAGGTTTATTTGATTAACCAGAAAGATGTGCCGATCAATACGGTATTTGTTACCTCGAAAGGCTACGGATTGAAAAACGACGAAGAGCAAAAAACCTCCACCTTAAGGCATTTTTTCGTGGAAGTACAACCGGGAGCCCACGAAGTTGTTGAGTCCATTATGCCCGATGTCTTTCACCTGAACAATGAATATTGGGTAAGTTACTTTATCGATGAGCAGATTTTCGACAAGAAGTTTATCTTCGTGCCAGACAGCATCGTTGAAGAAAACCTCGTAACTGTGGCGGCATTAGGGCTGGAAGGAATTTTGCACGCTTGATTCGAGCCGGCGCTCCGGCATGACAAACAATACGCATCTTATGCCGCAACCCGTCTCCTGGAAACGTCGCCTTAAAAACTTTCTGTTTATTGACCTCAAAACAGTAGCAGGAGAACCATCGCTGCTCTCTGTTGAGCCACGTTTGCAGCGGCAGTGGGAGGAGAAAAGTCGTTATTTCAAGAGCGATGACGACCTGTCGGCGGCAGGTTGGTATGATCGACGGGCTTCTTACTTTGCCGAATTTGGCAAAATCATTTGCATTGGTGTTGGTGGGTTGTTTTTCGATGATGACGATAAGCCGCACCTAAAGGTGAAATTGCTGAGTAACGACGATGAAGCGACCTTGCTGAACGAGTTTTTAGGCATTGTTAACCGCTACCCACCCGGCGAACTTACCCTTTGCGCTCATAATGGCAAGGAATTTGACTTCCCTTATTTATGCCGACGCCTGATGGTAAACGGATTACCATTGCCGCCTGCTTTACAGATTTCGGGCAAAAAACCTTGGGAGATTCCACACCGGGATACGCTGGAACACTGGCAATTTGGCGATAAGCGGCATTTTGTGCCGCTCGATTTGCTGGCCGCCGTCCTGAACGTGCCTACCCGCTCACTCGAATGGACAGGCGATCGAACCAGCGAAATCTACTACCGCGAACACGATTGGCAACGTATTGAGCAGTACGCCCGCGATTCAATGGTGATGCTGGTGCAGGTTTATCTAAAAATGGTGGGTGCCCCGCTTGTGGCCGACGAGCACATTGTATTAAGTGATTAACGAACGTAAACGCGAGATTACGCAGAACATACCAAAACCCTGCGAATCCTGGCACACTGCACAAATTAACGTTGCAGTTTACAAATTTTAGCTGGGCGATAATTGCCCGGCAAACAACATGAGAAACGGAAAACCAAAACAAGATAAATATACAAAGGCCGCCCCTGGTCAACCCGCAACCAGACAGTCTCAAGCGACTCGTCCTCGCGAGAAAGGGGCAGAAAAATCAGGGAAAACTCAGTCCAGACCGATCCAACAGACTGACTCTTTCTTAGACGAATTAAAAAACGACATCATGGCGTTTTTTCAGATTAATGATGAGAAGTCATTCACACAGGATCAGGTTCTTGAGCATTTTGACACCAGCGACCGGCGCATGAAACTCATGATGCATGGCCTTATTGGTGAACTAACCGACGAAGGCACTATTGTTCGCCAGTCGGATGGAAGCTACCGCGCCGATGCAGATGCAAACTTAATAGAAGGTATCGTAGACCATGTAAATTCGCGGTTTGCGTTCGTAATCCCTGATACCGCCAGCGGTGTACGTCGCGATAAAGACGACGATATTTGGGTATCGAGCGATGATCTTGCCGGAGCCGTCGATGGCGACCGCGTTCGGGTTGTTCGCTTTATGGATTCCCGAAATGGGGGTCGTAGTGGTGCCCGGCGCCGAATTGAAGGCAAAGTTGCCAATGTTATTGAGCGTGGCCGCACCGAATTAGTAGGACGCATTGAAGTATGGCCAGCCTACGGGTTCGTCGTTCCTGATAGCAAGAAAATATACGACGACATTTTCATTCCGAAAGAAAAACTCGGAGGAGCCAGCAATGACGAGAAAGTTATTGTTCGATTAACGAAATACCCTGATCCAAATAGCCACAAACAACGATTTGAAGGTGAAGTCATTACGGTTCTGGGCGTAGCTGGTCAGAACAATACGGAGATGCACGCCATTCTGGCTGAGTTTGGTTTGCCAATTCACTTCCCAACAGATGTTGAGCAGGAAGCCGAAACGATTCCAACCCAGATTCAGGAGAAGGATATGGCTAATCGGCGCGATATGCGCGAGGTCACGACGTTTACAATTGACCCGATTGACGCCAAAGATTTTGATGATGCATTATCTGTGCAAATACTCGATAATGGTAATTATGAAATCGGTGTTCACATTGCTGATGTAACACATTACGTACTGCCCGGCTCAAAACTCGAAGAAGAAGCCTATAAACGAGCGACATCGGTTTATTTGGTAGATCGTGTTGTGCCAATGCTCCCCGAAAAACTGTCGAATGGGCTATGTTCATTGCGGCCCAACGAAGACAAACTTACCTTCTCAGCGGTTTTCGAATTAACGCCTAATGCTCAAATCGTTAAAGAATGGTTTGGCCGAACGGCGATCCATTCTGACCGTCGTTTTTCGTACGAAGAAGCGCAGGACATTCTTAACAACAGCAGTGGCGATTATCTGGAAGAACTCCGGTTGTTGAACGAACTGGCGTATAAATTACGCGACGAGCGTTTCAAAAATGGAGCTATTAACTTCGAAACGGTTGAGGTGAAATTTCGGCTAGACGAAAACGGCGTTCCGCTAGCCGTTTACCCGAAAATTCGCCAGGACACGAACAAACTCATTGAGGAGTTTATGTTGCTGGCCAACAAGCGCGTAGCTGAGTTCGTGCATTCACTCTCAAAGCGTAATAAGAATGGCGACGAGAACACAATGGTCTACCGGGTTCACGAAGCCCCAGCCGAAGACAAACTTCGCAGCTTTTCTGATTTTGCCCGTAAACTTGGGTATAAGCTTAACATAGACGATGAGCATCTGTCAAACTCAATGAATCGCTTTATGGCGAGTATTGAGGGTAAACCAGAAGCCGGTATGCTCCAGCAATTGGCCGTCCGAACCATGTCGAAGGCGCGGTACAGCACGGAAGATTTAGGGCACTTTGGCTTAGCATTCCGACGGTATTCTCACTTTACGTCGCCCATCCGTCGTTACCCCGACATGATGGCGCATCGGCTGTTGCAACACTATCTGGACAAAGGCAAACCTGCTGATCGAGACGAATATGAAGATAAATGTCGGCACTCGTCAGAGCGGGAACGCATGGCTTCAGACGCCGAACGGGCCAGTATAAAATACAAACAGGTCGAGTTTATGAGCCGTATGGCTCCTGATCAGGCGTTTGAAGGTGTTATTTCCGGCGTTACAGAATTCGGTATTTTTGTAGAAATCACCGAAAACAGTTGTGAAGGTCTGGTACGTATGCAGGACCTGAGCGACGATTTCTACGAATTCGATAAGGACAATTATCGCATCATTGGTCAGCGCACCAAAAAGATGTACACCTTTGGCGATTCGGTAGTGGTACGTGTGAAAGAAACCAACCTCGCCCGCCGAAGCATGGATTTCGCGCTGGTCAGCGACAACGCTGGTCGGGCTACAGATTCAGGCACTAGCCACCGATCAGGCCGGAGCGACGACAGTCGCCGGTCGGGTGGATCGCGAGGAGCTTCCTCTGCTCGTCAGGGCAGCAGTTCGAAAGGGAAGGAAGGCGCAGCGGCCAAAGGCGAGAACCGACGTGGAGGTCGCGGGCGCCGATAATAACAAAAATGTCTGGCTCATCGATTGGGCTAGACATTGAATCTTGTTTACGAATAAGCTTGCGTTTTAGCCATGTAATCTACTATCTTTGCGGTCCCAAATAGGGATATTGCCTGCTTCCGTAGTTCAATGGATAGAATTTCGGTTTCCGGTACCGACGATAGGGGTTCGAATCCCTTCGGGAGCACAAAGTAAGAGTAAAGCCCTTATACGCTATGTATAAGGGCTTTATTTATTCCCATAATCTCCAACAATGGAAACATCTAAGACCTCACTTATTCTCGGGGTTTAGCCAAACTACTTTCTGTTCGGGTGTGTGTGCCTGACCAAGAATATGCTTATATAGATCGGGCCGTCTGGCTTTTCGGTAACGATGCCCGCCTGCTTGCTGTAATTTATCGGGCGTGCAGTTGGCTATAGCGATATCATCTCCAAGCAATCGGCATTCGGCTATTATATCGCCAAAAGGATCAATAATCATCGAACAGCCGTTTTTTAGTTGATCATCGTCCATACCAATAGGATTGGAGAAAACGACGTATATACCATTGTCATAGGCCCGAGCGGGTAGCCATTTCATAAGCCAGGCACGACCTTTCATGCCATCGAACTCCAACCGTAATGAAGTGGGATCATTATCACGATTATACCACAAATTCGGATCAGCGAAACCCGCACCCGGCCGGGTAGAAGGAGTCAACATGGTTACGTGAGGCATGAATATAATATCTGCCCCTAATAAGGCCGTTGCCCGTACATTTTCGACGATGTTATTATCGTAACAGATTAAGATGCCACATTTCCAGCCCTCCAAATCAAACACCACATACTCATTGCCGGGTAACAGATGGGGGTTAATAAACGGATGTAGCTTGCGATATTTTGCTACCAAGCCATTCTTATCTACACACACATACGCTTTAAAAAGCTGATTCTGATCATCTTTCTCGAATAAACCAGCCAGTATAACAATATCATTTTCCTGCGCAATTTGTGTGAGTGCCTGAATACTAGGCCCGTTGGGAATATACTCCGCCAAGGCTAGCATCTGCTCTTCAGATAAATGCCGGGCAAAGGTATAGCCCGTAATTGAGCACTCGTGGAAGGCAATTACCTGAGCGCCCTGTTGAGCAGCTTTGGAGGCAAGATCGCTAATCATACGAAGATTATAATCCTTGTCACCACTGGCATTTTCGAATTGGGCAGTCGCAATCTTAAGGTTTTGCATGACTCAAAAGAAGTTGACTTTCAAAGGTATAGAAAAAGACAATTAGCTGCCTGTCCCATCCTTTTTATTGGCTATTTTGCTCCTAAGTCAAATCATCGAAAAGATTAATTACCTTGCATATAGGGCGCGTAAGACCAAAAAACGCCGAACACATCACAGGCCCGGCGTTTCTGCACTCTTTTCTTAACTTAAACGCTGTTTAGACGTCAGATAAATGACGCAGGAATTCGGTCTGATGTTGCATATCAATGGCCATTCTTATACAAACGGCAGAATAAAGGTACAAATGGCCAGTCTACAAACGCCGGGACTATATAGTCCCAACGTTTGTAGACTGGCTTTATAAAAAGGTTTTAAACATGACCGCGCCGGATTGAACAATTTCCTTAGTTTTGTTGTACGCATCAATGATTTCAATGCCAGCTTACAGGTATTTTAATCATTAAAAAAACTTCTAAATCACAAAGGCGAATTCGCTTTTGTGTTAAAACCAACACGCTACATGAACACTAAATCAGCACTAAATCCATATCCCTGGCGCCGTTTTTATCCGAAAGAAGTACCGGACGAAATAAATCCTGATGCCTATCCGTCGCTGGCAGCACTGTTGGAAGAAGGTTGCCGGTTATTTACCGATCGGCCCGCTTATGCCTGCATGGGCAAACAAATTACTTTCGGTGAATTAGATACATTATCAGCGCAGTTTGCTTCCTTTCTACAGAATGATCTCAAGCTTCAGAAAGGTGACCGAATTGCTATTCAGATGCCCAACACGTTGCAATATCCAGTGGCAATGTTTGGCGCGCTTAGGGCAGGTTTAGCGATAGTCAATACGAACCCGCTTTATACACCCCGCGAAATGCAACACCAGTTCAAAGACTCCGGGGCGAAAGCCATCGTGATTCTGAGCAACTTCGCCAGTCATTTGGAAAAAATTCTGGACCGCACTGATATTCAACACATTGTTGTCACCCAACTGGGCGATCTGCTGGGCTTCCCGAAGAAGCAAATCGTTAACGCCGTTGTTAAGTATGTGAAGAAACTGGTACCTGCTTATACGCTGCCCGATGCCATTTCGTTTAGCGATGCACTGAGTCGCGGGAGCAGCCAGCCGTTTAAGCCGGTTGCTATAAAGAATACCGATTTGGCCTTTGTTCAGTATACCGGTGGTACAACGGGCGTCTCGAAAGGGGCAATGCTTACGCATCGAAATATAATATCCAATGTTGAATGTCAACATGTTTGGATGAAGCCAGGAGGTATACCCGATGGAGAAGGTATTATCGTCGCAGCGTTGCCACTTTATCACGTTTATGCCTTAACAACCAATGCCTTAGCTGCCCTGAAAAGTGGATCAATGAACTTACTGATCACCAATCCACGCGACATGAATGCCTTTATTGATGATCTGAAAAAGTACAAAATTACGGCTTTCACAGGCGTCAACACGTTATATAACGGTCTACTTAACAATCCGCGAATTGGTGAAGTAGATTTCAGCCATCTAAGAGTCACTTCGGCAGGTGGAATGGCCCTACAAACGGCCGTGGCTGAACGCTGGACTAAACTCACCGGCAATACACCGTGTGAAGGTTACGGCTTGACAGAAACCTCTCCGGTTCTTTCCTCTAATCCTATTGATGGAACCGTGCGTGTTGGTACAATTGGCATCCCCTGGCCCAGCACCGATATGAAAATTATTCGCGAAGATGGAAGCGACGCACCTACTGGCGAAGCCGGTGAAATTGTGGCCCGTGGTCCGCAGGTATTCAGTGGCTACTACAAACGACCCGAAGAAACGGCTGCTTCAATGATGGGCGATTGGTTCAAAACCGGCGACATTGGCGTCATGAATGAGGACGGTTATTTTAAGATCGTTGATCGCAAAAAAGACATGATTCTAGTCTCGGGCTTTAATGTCTATCCGAACGAAATTGAGGATGTTGTGGCTCAGTGCCCTGGCGTGCTCGAAGTTGCCTGTGTTGGCATTCCCGACGAAAAATCGACAGAAGTAGTGAAGATTTTTGTCGTCAAAAAAGATCCAAACCTCACACCAGAAACGATTAAAGCATTTTGTCGCGAAAACCTGACTCCCTATAAAGTGCCGCGCATTATTGAGTTTCGAAATGAATTACCAAAGTCTAATGTTGGCAAAATTCTGCGCAAACCCCTGCGAGATGAGGAGTTAGCGAAATTGAAGAAATAACCAAAGTCGTTTTTTATAGAAAAGGCGCTTCTCCATAGAGTAGAAGCGCCTTTTTGCTTAGTGATCAACTGATTTTATGCCGCTATAGCTAACGAGTCAATCGTCAGAAGCTCCTGCTGAAATCCCTTCACTTGCTTAATAAACCGACTTGCCTTCCGGCGAGACACTTCGATCCGATCACCGTTAACAAGGCTTACGCTCAATTGCTGCCGATCTGGATGAATGCCTTCTAAATACAATAAGTTGATAATGTTTTTTTTGTGCGGACGCACAAACACTTTGGATGATAGCCGACTCTCCATCTTTTTTAACGTCAATGACACCATTAATTGGCTACCATCGGCAAAATGAAACAAGGTGTAATTTCCTTCACCTTCCAACCGTACAATGCGGTGCATTGGCATTTTTTTGCGACACCCCCAAAAAGGAAGTGTCAGATCGGACATAGAAAACTGGTCTGCCAGTTGTTCAACGTGTACCTTAGAAAGAGGCTGGGTAACTAAAGGTGATCTCATTGATTGACTATTTAAGAGGTGTGAATAAATTGAAACTAATATAAGTTAACTGATAAGAAACCAACATCAATGAACTACAATAGCAAGTTTACAAAATTTTCATTGTCAATCTATTAGCTCCTATTAAAAAATGATCCGACATCCGAAGAATACCCGGATCTGGGTAGTCAACAATCTATTCTATGTTGACTTTTCAATAACTGATTTGAAGGAATAGTACAAATCGCGAACTTATTGATTGTCTTTAGACTTGAGAGCTAAAGACAAATTTCTTAAGAAATTAGCATGGCAACCTTGCTTGATTTAGTCGGTAATACCCCTTTGGTTGAATTAAACCGTCTAAATCCCAATCCCAATGTTAAATTATACGGCAAGCTCGAAGGTAATAATCCTGGTGGTAGTGTAAAAGACCGTGCTGCCGCTAGTATGATTCAGGGCGCCCTGCTGCGCGGTGAACTTAAACCGGGTATAACTTTGGTTGAAGCAACCAGCGGTAACACGGGTATTGCTCTTGCCATGATTGCGCGGCTTTATGATATTGCGATTGAATTGGTAATGCCCGAAAATTCAACCCGCGAACGAGTTCTAACAATGGAAGCATTCGGTGCCAAAGTCACCCTGACCGAAACCATCGAAAGCGCCCGCGACTACGCTGATGCGCAAGTACAAAAAGGTGGTTACCTAATGCTTAATCAGTTTGCCAATCCAGATAATTACCTGGCCCACTATCGAACGACAGGCCCTGAAATCTGGCGCGACACGTCCGGAGAAATAACGCATTTTGTTTCTTCTATGGGTACAACGGGCACCATTATGGGTACGTCCCGCTATCTGAAAGAGCAGAATGCATCAGTTCAGATTGTAGGATGTCAACCTACAGACGGCTCGTCTATTCCGGGCATTCGGAAATGGCCAATAGAATATTTGCCAAAAATCTTCGAACCACATCGGGTAGATCGCGTCATGGAAGTGTCAGCAGACGAAGCCACTAATATGACCCGGAAACTAGCCAATGTTGAGGGCGTTTTCGCTGGCATGAGCAGTGGCGGTTCTGTTTATGCAGCTATTCAATTGGCTCAGGAACTTGAGTCGGGGGTTATTGTTTGCATCCTCTGCGACCGGGGTGATCGCTATTTGTCCCCCGATTTATTTGGGTAAACGTAGTGTATACCGTCTTGTCCGCAATTAATTAGAAAGATAACGCAGTACACGCCCAGACGGTTAGTACTGCGTTATCTTTGCGTTTATGTACAAGCAAATTATCCTGCCAATACTGTTTCGTTTCGACGCCGAAACAATTCATCATACCGTTACGCGACTCCTGCAACTAGTTTTGTCGATTCCGGGTGCGTCTACAATTTGCCGAAAATTGTATGTCGTGGATGATAACCGCTTGGCTCGTACAGTATTTGGGCTAACGTTTCCCAATCCGGTAGGTATGGCGGCAGGTTTCGACAAAAACGCCGAATTGATTAGTGAACTAAGCGATTTAGGGTTTGGCTTCGTTGAGATTGGCACAGTAACACCACGCCCACAACCGGGCAACCCACGCCCGCGCCTGTTCCGTTTGAAAGGCGATGGAGGCTTAATAAATCGGATGGGGTTCAACAATAAAGGTGTCGGCCCGGCAGCTGAACGACTTCGTCATTTTGCTAAAAACAAAGGCGGGCGGCAGGTAATTGTTGGGGGAAATATCGGTAAGAATAAAGACACGCCCAACGAAAACGCCCTTGATGACTATATAATCAGTTTCCGCGAGTTGTTTGATGCGGTCGATTATTTCGTGGTCAATGTCAGTTCACCTAATACGCCTGGTTTGCGGGATTTACAGGAACGGGAACCACTTACACGATTACTGACTGCTCTCCAGCAGGAAAATCATCAACGCCCCGCTCCCAAGCCTATTCTCTTAAAAATTGCGCCCGATCTAACGAATGGTCAATTAGATGATATTATTACTATCGTATCAGAGACAGGCATTGCGGGCATCATCGCAACCAACACAACTATCAGCCGCGATGGACTGACAACCGACTCGGCGACTGTTGCGCAAATGGGGGCTGGGGGTGTTAGTGGTTCTCCTCTGCGTGAGCGGGCAACCGAGGTGATTCGCTATTTGTATCAACAATCTGGCGGAGCTTTCCCAATTATTGGCGTTGGCGGTATCGCTTCAGCCGAAGATGCACAAGAGAAACTTCGTGCCGGTGCCAGCCTAGTTCAGGTTTATACCAGTTTTATTTATGAAGGACCCGGTCTGGCCAAACGAATCAATAAGGCCTTGTTAAGAGATGTGTAAAGAGGTAATGGCCTAATTTGTACGTACGCCTATATTCGTATCAAAAACCTATCAGCCTACTAGGTCTGAAGCCAGATTTTCGATTCAGTAAAATTTTGCGTTTCTATACCCCTGCTTATCGTGGTTTCTCGTTAAAAAGTGGGAAATTTACCTGTCGCTACCGCCCTAACCCATCGCATGGCACAACCAACCACATCGCCCCGCCAAAATACAATCCGACGACCTGCTAACCACACGGAACCCCGTCCGCGCATAAACCGCGATGGTAGTTCTTCGGCGGGCCGTTCCAAAACACCTTCATTCAACTGGGGGGCCGCACTTGACCGCTGGCTTACCGATCAACGCTCAACCCTAACGTTAGGCGTATTGTTGATGGGCCTGGCAGTAGGGTTAATGGTGGCCTTTATATCCTATCTCATAAATGGCCCGGCCGACCAAAGTGTGGTGGGATCGGCATTTTCAGTACCATTAGCTGAAGCCGGAGTCGAAACCCGCAACTGGGTCGGCCTGGTAGGTGCTTATATAGCGCAAGCTTTTGTTTTTCGCTGGTTTGGTGTGGGGGCGTTGGCCTTACCAGTTATTGTATTTTTGTCGGGCTATAAATTGACATTCGGCACCGAATTACTGCCATTAAGCCGGGCAACTACAGCCCTCTTGTTTGCCGCAGTTTGGTGTAGTCTTATACTGGGTTATATTGTGCTCGTTACAAACTCTGCTGAAACCGCCAGCGTCTGGTGCGGAGGCATTGGTTACGAAACCAATCTGGCCTTGTACAGTTTGTTTGGTTGGGGAAATGTGGCTTTCATTGCATTCCTGCTTTTCTTCTTTGTTGTTTATTTCTTCGATGTTCGGAATATCAAATTACCGAATTTCGCCCTCCCCAAAGTACCTAAATCTAAAAGTCGCTCGACTGATCCGCTTCAAACCTATGCAGAAAGCGAATTCGAGCCCGAAGAGGAAGATGATGACAACGAACCAGTAGACGCGTTAGAAACAGAACCTGAAACAACACGCAACCAGCCAGTTAACACATTTGTAACTAAAGAGGTAATCAATCCGGTTGAACCAGAAGCAGTTTTACCAGACGTTGTTGCTCAAACAACAGGGGTTACGCTTACAATTAAAAATCGCGAACCCGTAACTGACAATTTAGACGACGTGGGCGAGCTTAGTGCAACACCTGCACCAACGTTTGAACCAGACCCATTTGAAGAGGATGACTTAGTAGCCACTCATGGCTTATATGACTCAACCCTCGATTTGCCACAATACCAGTATCCAATTCCTACCCTGCTGACCGACTATCCGAACAGTCGTAAAGCTCAGGTCTCGGATGATGAATTGACGGCAAACAAAGAGAAGATTGAAAATACATTACGCAACTTCGGTATCGAAATCGACTCAATTCAAGCATCCATTGGGCCAACCGTTACACTTTACGAAATCATACCAGCGAAGGGTGTCCGAATTTCTAAAATCAAGAGTCTCGAAGATGACATCGCGCTGAGCTTATCGGCGCTCGGCATCCGCATTATTGCCCCAATGCCCGGCATGGGAACTATTGGCATTGAAGTCCCAAATAAAAATCGGGAAATGGTTTCGATGCGTTCGGTTATTACGAGCGACGTTTTCAACAATAGTAAATTCGATCTGCCTATCGTTCTGGGCAAAACGATCTCGAACGAAATCTACGTGGCCGATTTAGCCAAAATGCCTCATTTACTCATGGCCGGAGCCACAGGCCAGGGCAAATCTGTCGGGCTAAATGTATTGTTAACCTCACTCATTTACAAAAAGCACCCTTCGCAACTCAAGCTCGTTTTAGTTGACCCAAAAAAGGTAGAACTAACTCTTTTTAACAAATTAGAGCGGCATTTCCTGGCGAAACTGCCAGACGCTGAAGAGCCAATTATTACAGACACAAAGAAAGTGGTCAATACGCTTAATTCATTGTGTATCGAGATGGATAATCGCTACAACCTGCTTAAAGATGCGGGTTGCCGGAACTTGAAAGAATACAATGCGAAGTTTGTAAAACGACGTCTAAACCCAGAAAAAGGTCATCGCTTTTTACCCTATATCGTACTGATTATTGATGAGTTGGCCGACCTCATGATGACAGCCGGAAAGGAAGTTGAGCAACCAATTGCCCGCCTGGCCCAGTTAGCACGAGCCATTGGTATTCACTTGGTTGTGGCCACACAGCGACCATCCGTAAACGTTATTACGGGCTTGATCAAGGCCAATTTCCCGGCACGATTATCCTTTAAAGTAACGTCTAAAATTGACTCGCGGACAATTTTAGATACGGGTGGTGCCGAGCAACTGGTTGGAATGGGAGACATGTTGCTCTCATCTAATTCCGACATTATCCGGTTACAATGCCCATTTGTTGATACCAATGAAATTGAAGACATCTGTGAGTTTGTCGGCAATCAACGCGGCTACGACGATGCCTATGTTTTGCCTGAATTTGTAGGCGACGATGCTGGTCAGAGCGACGACAAGGATGTGGATATGGCCAATCGCGACCCTATGTTCGATGAAGCAGCCCGGCTCATTGTTATTCATCAGCAAGGAAGCACATCCTTGATTCAGCGTAAACTCAAACTTGGTTACAATCGCGCCGGGCGATTGGTTGATCAATTGGAGGCTGCCCGAATTGTCGGGTCTTTTGAAGGAAGCAAAGCACGAGATGTACTTGTGCAGGATTTGCAAGCGTTAGAAGAAATATTGAAGCGTTTGAAAGGTGAGTAACCAGACCACTTAATCGGGTAGGCCGATTAATTAAAATTAAACTTTTCCCCTTACTTTCTCGTCTAAGAACAATACAGCAGGTTTAATTTGATAACCCGAATCGACGAGTAATATTAATAATAATGAAGAAAATTGTTTGGATGTTGGTTTTGGCGTTTGTGATGACGCTGCCTGCTTTTGCCCAGAAAGACAAACGGGCGCAGGGTATTTTAGACGCGATGAGCAAACGGTATAAGTCGCTAAAATCGTATCAGGCATCTTTTACATTTGCCAGTCTGGGTGCTGGTGCAAAGGAGTCGTACAAGGGTGACTTAACCGTAAAAAACGAGAAATTTCGGTTGTTGTTGGGTGGCCAGGAAGTATTCACGGATGGCAAAACGATGTCTACTTATATCAAAGAATCCAACGAAGTGAACGTGCAGGATTATGACGCCAGCGCTAACAACGAATTGAATCCAACGCAGATTTATACGATCTATAAGCGCGGTTTCGATTATCATTTCCTGAAAGAACAAAAGCAGGGAGGTCGTTCACTTGAAGTAATTGAATTGACCTCAAATCGTCCAAAGAGCGCGATAAAAACGGTACAAATTTCGGTTGACAAAACCGATAAGTCAATTCGAAACTGGCTGATTACCAATAAAGACGGTAAGCAGACGTCTTATACTATCACCAAATTTACGCCTAACGTAAATGCTCCGGATTCCTTTTTTGTCTTCGATAAATCAAAATACTCAGGGGTTGAAGTAGTCGATTTACGGTAATGTAACGCGTAAGATGGATGCCAGATAAAAATACGTCCCATCCATCTTACATTGGCCTACACTTTCTCTCCATAGGCTAGATCTCCCGAGTCGCCCAAACCGGGAACAATATAAGAATGCTCATCTAGGTGATCATCAATGGCGCCTAACCAAAGATGGCATTGAGGCAATTGCTCTTGTACGTGACGAACTCCTTCGGGGCTGGCTATAATGGCGGCAATGTGCGTTTGGGCAGGGATTCCGTAACGCAGCAACGCATGATAAACTTTTTCGAGCGAACGGCCCGTAGCCAGCATCGGATCGCAAAGAATAAGCGTTTTGCCGCTTAAGTCGGGGCTCACTATATAGTCCATTGCAATCTCAAATTCATCATTTCCACTCGGGCTATGGCCTCTATAAGCGCCGGCAAATGCATTTTCTGCCTGGTCAAAATAGTTGGAGAACCCCTGATGAAATGGCAATCCTGCACGCATAATAGTAGCCAAAACAGGCTGTGTGCGAAGAACTTGCGTATTTGCAACACCAAGGGGCGTTTGTACAGCTATAGTCTGGTACGACAACGTCTTGGAGATTTCATACGCCATTAGTTCACCGAGTCGTTCCAGATTTCGACGAAACCGCAGCCGATCCTGCTGAATAGACACATCACGTAATTCGGCAATATATTGGTTGGCCAATGAAGGCTGCTGCGTAAAAACAAACATAGCTTGTATCTTCTTTCGCTGTAATTTAGCCGCAAGGTTGGCGTATATCCAAACCAATTGTCTAATTTAAGCGGCTCATATGGCCTGGCAAGCCGTAAAAAAGGCATAATAGGTCCGACAGTCAGTAAGTTACATGCGCATCAACGTTTACATTTTCTGTTTTCTTTTTCTTTCGTTATCGGTTCGGGCACAAAGCCCGTTTGTGCCGCTTAACGCAGATTATTACCACCTTATCGATCGGCTGGAAATTCGCCAGAATAAATGGGCCGAGGGTTTTCATAGTTCAGTAAAGCCCTACAATCGTCAGAGTATCATTCAATTAGTTGACAGCGTAGCTGCTCACCCTAATCGGGACTTTTCGGACACAGATTATTTTAATTTCAATTATCTACAGGATGATAGTTGGGAATGGGTAGCTCCGCGTGATTCGCTCCGCCCCGATCCATTTACCAGACACTTAAGTCCGCCAGCCGCAGCTGGTGACAGTCGCCAACCGTTTCTAAAACATTTTTACCATAAAAAGGCAGACTTCTACAACTTGCAGACGCCGGATGTCGATTTGCACGTTAATCCGGTCTTTTATCTTGGCTTTGGCGCCGAAAGTGTATCTGGCCAAACGGATGCGGCATCCAATGCCAATCAAGCACTGTTTACAAATACCCGAGGGTTAGAAATACGAGGCACAATTGGCCGTAAATTGGGTTTCTACACATTTTTTTCCGACAATCAGGCCATCTATCCTCAATACATTCAGCGATATGGTCAAACATATGGGCAGACCGACAATTCACCGGGTTCGTTACAAGTTACGGCTCCGGGCGAAGGCTTTGTTAAGCCCTATCGTACGACCGGTGCCGATTTTTTGTCAGCTCGCGGGTACATTACCTTCAGTACGCTAAAAGTCATTAATGTACAATTTGGCCATGACCGCAATTTTTTCGGTAATGGGTTCCGGTCATTGTTCCTGTCGGATAATAGCCCGCCTTATCTATTTCTAAAATTATCGACTCGATTGGGTCGTCGAATCCAGTATACGAATCTCTTTACGTTCCTGCAAAATACGCAGGCACCCAGACCTAACGATGATAAACTGATTCCGCCAAAGTTTGCTGCGATGCATCACTTAAGCATCAATATTAATGACCACATGAATCTGGGCGTGTTTGAGGCTGAAGTGTTTAGCCGGGATCGTCTGGACCTAAGTTATCTGAATCCAATTATTCTGTACCGCTACGTCGAATCTAGTTTAGGTAGTAGTGATAATGCCTTTATCGGGATTGATTTTAAGGCTAATTTTCTATCGCATTTTCTGGTCTATACTCAGTTTATGTTAGATGAATTTCGACTACAACCATTACTAGCCGGAAAAGGTGATTGGACTAATAAATTTGCCTTCCAACTAGGAGGCAAATACATTGACGCCTTCAATGTACCAAACCTTGATTTACAGGCTGAGTTTAACCTGGCCCGTCCGTATACCTACTCGCACGAAGCGTCGTTAACGGTCACGTCGGGTCAAACCAATTACGCTCACTATAGCCAGCCGCTAGCTCACCCATTGGGCGGGAATTTTATGGAAGGTCTGGGCATTGTCCGCTACCAACGGAAGAAACTGTCAGCTAATGGAATTTTTGGCGTAATGATGTATGGCACCGACCCAGATCCTACGATTAATTATGGCGGTAACATTTTAAAAGATTACACGTTCCGTTTCCGCGACGAAGGTAATTTTATCGGGCAAGGCCGCAAAACGGTCGTTACTTACGCTGATCTGCGCGCGTCATACATGATTCGGCACAATGTATTTTTGGAAGCCCGCTACCTCTACCGTTATCAGGATAGTCAATACCGCCCTGATAGCTACACCAATCAGGTAGCTAGTTTTGCTCTCCGCTGGAATCTGGCTTATAAGAACTGGGTATTTTAGTTATCTGCTAACCAGCATAAAACCCTGCATGTGATAGTTCGAATGAAAGCGCAAGTTTGTACAGTCGCTTTTCCTAACGACCTTTACGCCCCTTACGACTTGTTACGTTTTTATGCTTGATATTATCCGCCAGGAGCTAACCGAAGCTCAGTCCGTTTTAGATACATTCCTTAGCCATCCAGAAAATCTTTCAGCCATTGAACAGGCCGCTGTGCTGATGGCTAATGCGCTCAAGAATGGTCGTAAGATTATTTCTTGCGGTAATGGTGGCTCACATTGCGACGCTATGCACTTCGCCGAAGAGCTTTCCGGTCGTTATCGGGATCATCGACGGTCGCTGGCAGCTATTGCCATTTCCGATGTTAGCCATCTTTCCTGCGTCAGTAATGACTACGGTTACGAGTTTGTATTTTCGCGGTTTATAGAAGGCTTGGGCAACGAAGGCGATGTATTGTTGGGATTAAGCACGAGTGGCAACTCAGCTAATGTCATCAGGGCCGTGGATGCCGCTCGCCAAAAAGGCATGAAAGTAGTACTGCTAACGGGAAAAGATGGTGGAAAACTTGCCGGTCAGGCCGATGTTGAAGTTCGGGTACCTCACTTCGGTTATGCCGACCGCATTCAGGAAATCCACATCAAGGTAATTCACCTGTTTATTCTTCTTATTGAAAAGCAGCTCATCTGAGCCTGACTGGCGATTCAAAACTGCTTTAAATACGACAACTTGCCAATAATATGCTGTTCCTGCTGGCGGTCTGTCGTTCGGACAGAGCCTGCATAGGTTCCGTAGTTATACACAATGTATAAAAATGAAAGCGGTTGAAATTCCCAGGCTAGCCGAATGTTCCATGCGTTTTTTTCATTGTACGTATTACGCTGAAAGAAACTAATTAACTGCAGCCGGGGATTCACCGCCATTCGACTTTCCACACTATACAGTGATATTGTTCCTGTATATCCGCCTACATTCTGAAAAGCGTTCGCTTCGGCATTAAGCGTAAAGGCGGCATGTGGAATAGGCGCTACGATAAGCGAAGCCCGTGCATAGTTCAGGTGACCATCGTAATAACGACCGGTTTCGCCATTAAACTGAAACGACACTTTCTTAGAGGGGTCGGTGCTAAACATAGCACTGAACCGAACATAGCGGTATTTACCGGAGAGAATGGCAAAATCAAGCGGGCGATAGTCGCCGTCGTCCAGGCGCTGAAAGGTTGGATTCACAAATAGACCCAAATTTCCCCCATTCTGAAACGTTAACCATACCGGGTTGAAATTATACTGCGCTTCCTGCAAATAGCCCGTCGATGCTTTATGGTAGAATTCAAAGAAAGCCCCAGGTTCAAAGTTACGTACCCACTTAGGGAGCCACTTTGCCCGGTTAACTAAATAGCCCCCCGGCGTTGTAGCGATCACATCGCTACGTGACACAAAACCCATAGCGGGGTTGAAGTTTTTTGTTACAACCGATTGGGTCCACCAGCCGACGAACTGATTTGTACGGTACACAATCTGGCTGTAGCCCGATACACCCTCATCGGCACCACCCGAACTTAACGAGCCAATAAGCATGGCATTATAAGTCCATTTCTGACTTAAACGAAAAAAGCCATCAAGCGCAAGGGTTCCATTTTGACGGCCACTAATGCCATCAGCACTGTGCACATTTTTCAGGGTAAACAATCCGCCAATGCGGTTTTGGCGGCCAACATTTTCGGAGTAACGTCCAACGACAAAGTCCGTCGTTGGGCTGCCGGGAATGCCTCGTTGACGGATAATCATGCCGCCATAATTGCGGTTGAGTGACCGATAAACTACCCGTGCCCCGGCATCAATCGGGACGGGTGCGCTGGTACCATCGGGAAGTGTAGCTAGACCAACCGTACGACTAAAAAATGGCTGAATAACCATACTTCCGCCTTCGCCCGAGTTTTGATTACCGGGCAAACCAGCCCCGAACAAGCTCGCATTCTCTAGGAAAAAAGCCCGTCGTTCGGGAAACAGCACCGAAAAACGAGTAAGGTTATTTACTTGCCGGTCTACATCTGCCTGAGCAAAATCTGTGTTCACAGTAAGATCGAGAACGGTATTCGGATTGATGGCCCACTTAGCGTCACCACCGAGTTTAAGTTTTGCCGCCTGACCATATCCTACTTCT
>CAXVWN010000246.1:0-14623 GCA_964263725.1 Spirosoma sp. | reverse complement strand
CCTGGCAGACGGCCTATTGAATACAGTTATACGGCAAGAATATCATCCGTGAATTTGCGATGGAATACGCCAATGACAATCGCAAGAAACTGGAGAAAATGCCGTTCGATGAGTTTGATCGCTCTGTTATGATCAACGACGAACAAATGGGCCGATTGGTGAAAGACGCAACTGCCGAGGGTATTAAGTTTAACGAGAAAGAATATAACCGCTCGAAAAACTACATTCGTAACCAGATAAAGGCGTTAGTGGCAAGGTCTGTTTATCAGAAAAATAATAAAGCTGGGCAGAATAACGAGTTCTTCCGCGTTATCGGCCAAACTGACGACACGTATCAGAAAGCGTTGAAATTATTCGACCGGGCGGATAAACTCGAACACGGCGCAATGACGTATAATCAGAAGTAAAAAGAAGTTTTGTAGAAGCCCCATATTAACAATATGGGGCTTCTACTTTATTACCCTTTTGGCTTTTTCGAGAATTGATACACCAGCCCTAGAAACGACTGGAGATTTCCGGTCTTAAAATCCTTTCGGGAGTAAGGCGCAATCTCGAAAGCAACGCGTAGGTTTGGAATCATGATAAGTGGCTTCACCCGCACACCAATGTGTAGAGAATAACCCTCCAGTACGTCACGGTCGTCTATGCCATTGAGCGCGTTGAACCGGATGCCCAGCCCCACGTAGTAATTTACCTGAGCCCGACGAGCCACGTTGACCATTGGGCAGATTGTTGTGCTGAGCGACCCAAATACGGTATTGGTCTGCACACGAGCGTCAGCCCAAACGGCACGATCGGCATTGGTGCTGACCGTTACAATATTATTGAAGGGATAATAGGCTACCGACGCCTGACCAAAGGCGGATACAGTAATACCTATAAGTAGAGCGGTTAATGCGTGTTTCATGATCGCAAAGCAACAACTTTATAGCCATAAAAAAATCGAATTGACCGTAAAACGACTGTTCGGTTTTTTGGGAGGGGTAAGATATCGTTCACTAATAGTTGATCAACTGGATACCTGCGAATGCACAAGTGTGGTAGTTGATCCTGCTTTTCTTTGTACCTTTACAGTTCATTTCCTGATAATTATTTACTGAAAATGTCTTGGTTCGTCCGAAAAGATAAGGGTATTCAAACCCCAACCGAAATGAAACGGGAAGCTCCCGACGGGTTGTGGTATCAATGTCCGAACTGCAAAAAAGTAATGAATACGCGGGAGCACAAACTCAACGCGTATACGTGTGTTCATTGTAATTACCACGAAAAAATCGGTTCCGAAGCTTATTTCTCCATCCTGTTCGACGAAAATGAATTCACCGAGCTTGATGCCAATATGCGTTCGGCCGATCCACTTAAGTTTGTTGACACGAAGCCATATCCAGACCGGGTTAAAGCAACGATTGCCAAAACCGGACTGAAAGATGCCGTTCGAACAGCCTACGGCCCCATGAATGGCCTGACGGTTACAATGGCTGTAATGGATTTTAATTTCATTGGTGGCTCAATGGGTTCGGTGGTGGGCGAAAAAATTGCTCGTGCCATCGACCATGCCATTCAGAATCGGACACCCTTTCTGATGATTTCGAAATCGGGCGGTGCGCGTATGATGGAAGCTGGATTTTCGCTGATGCAAATGGCAAAAACGTCGGCTAAACTGGCTTTGCTGGATAAAGCTAAATTGCCTTATGTGTCGCTGCTCACAGACCCAACAACGGGCGGAGTTACAGCCTCATATGCTATGTTGGGCGATTTTAACATTGCCGAACCCGAAGCGTTGATTGGCTTTGCCGGTCCGCGTGTCATTCGCGAAACCATCGGTAAAGATTTACCAAAAGGCTTTCAGAGCGCTGAGTTTGTACTCGATCACGGCTTTCTGGACTTTATCGTTGATCGGAAAGACTTAAAGGATAAAGTGGCGAATCTGTTTAAAATGCTATTGTAGTATCAGGTATGAGAAACTACCAATTCACGGTTATTGTGCAACAGGACGAAGAAGGTAATTACTTAGCTATTTGTCCCGCCCTGCAAGGTTGTTATGCTGAAGGTGAAACTCCCGAAGAAGCCTTGAGTTATCTTCGGGATGTAATTCAACTTCATATTGAAGATCGACAGGCACGTCACGAACCAATTTATGAAGAGGTATTTTCTGAGCGATTGAATATAGCGGCATGAGCCATAAACACCCAAAGGTGAATGCCCGGCAACTAATCAAAATTCTGGAACAAAAAGGGTTTTCTTTTTCTCGACAAAGCGGTAGTCATGCGATCTATATAAACGCTGAGGGTTTACGAACAACCATCCCTATTCACGGTAAAAAAGAGTTAGGTATCGGTTTACTAAAGCAAATCATGAAAGATACCGGCTTGTCGCTTGAGGATTTAGAAAACGTATAGCCCATGCGCCTTGTTACCCATCCCGTTCTTTGCAATTACTACCTTACGTATCGTTGCAATGCAACGTGTAGTTTTTGCGATATATGGGAACGACCATCGCCTTACGTTACGCTCGAAAATGCCCGTCAGAACCTGCGTGATCTCAAAAAGTTAGGCGTTCGGGTTGTCGATTTCACTGGTGGCGAGCCATTGCTACACCGTCAATTGCCCGAACTACTTCAGGAAGCCAAAAAACTTGGTCTGATCACGACCGTTACAACCAACGCGCTGCTCTATCCCAAACAGGCCGAGCGACTGCGTGGGCTGGTTGATATGCTCCATTTTTCGCTCGATTCGCCAATAGCCGAAGAACACGACAAGTCGCGGGGAGTAAAGTGCTTCGATAAAGTAATGGAATCGATAGCAATTGCCCGGAAATTGGGTGAACGTCCCGATATTCTGTTCACGGTTTTTGAACACAACGTGCATAAAATCAAACAGATGCACGAGGAAATTTGCCAGCCCAATAACCTCGTCTTAATTCTGAATCCGGTATTTGAGTACAACGTTGTCGAAACCGGTGACCGATTTTCGGAAGATGCCCTTCAGCAAATGTCGTGGTGGGGAAAACAGAAAAATGTGTACCTGAACGACGCGTTTATCCAGCTTCGGCGCGATGGTGGTAATCATATCGAAGACCCCATTTGTCGCGCGGGCAGCACAACAATTGTCATCTCACCAGAAAACAAACTCGTCTTGCCCTGCTATCATTTGGGCTTGAAAGATTTTGCCGTTGACAATAACCTGTTTGAACTTTATTGCTCCGATGAAGTCCAGAAATTAGTGGCTTTAGAAGGGCGTTTGCCCGCTTGCGAGGGTTGCGCCATCAACTGTTACATGCAGCCTTCCTTCGCTGTTGAGGTGAGTAAATACTTCTGGCGGGCCTTACCCAGCACGCTCAAATACAACTGGACAAAAGGGACCTGGAAGCAATTATTTTAAGTCATCGTTTCACAATCTTGCGCATCACCGCCCGCCCACCAACATTGGCCCGGAGCACGTATACTCCCGGTACAAAACCGCTCATGCTCACAACCTGCTCATGCTGACGAGCGCTGCGATTGAACACTAATTCGTGTAGTTTTCGCCCGTTTATGTCGGTTAATTGTACTGTAGCGGTTGTGAGATTGCTGCTTTGGATAATCACCTGCAAACGATCGTCCACTGGATTAGGGAACGTCGTGAGCAACAAATCTGCATCGGAGTAATTAGCTATGGCTGTAATAAGGCCGGTCGAAATCCCTTGAACAGCTGGCTCGTAAGGCGGAATTACGCCGGGCGTGCCGGGTAGATCATCGACGACCAGCGTAATTTCTTGAATTGTCTGACTAATAAGATTACCGCTACGATATTCATCAATAGTTATAGCTACGCTATAAAAACCGAGTTCGGTAGGTGAGTCCCAAACCAGGTCGCCAGTACGGTTATTGAGTTTGAAGGTGCCATTTCGCGTTAAATCATTCGGAAATTGATAGGATGTAATTGGTTGGGAATTGCAGGCGGCCTGGCTCGTACTCGTGAGCGGTTTTGCTAAACTATATACTAAGCTATCGCTCTCGTTATCAGTAGCGTTTAGTGAAATAGTTGCCTTAAGACCAGCCCCAACGCGTAAACCATTTAGTGGAAAACCGGGCGTTGGGGTTTTGTTGGGTGTCGTTGTATTGATTGTAAATGTGGTTGTGAGCGTAAATAACTGGTAATCTGCGGCAGTTATATTTTTAACCAATGTTCGGTTCGGTTGAGAAACCGTTAATGAGTAGTTACCTGGCCCGGTATAAGTGTGAATTATGGTATAGTTGTTGACACTCGCCGTTTTGCCGGTTATAAATACCCGGCTGCTTCGGTAAGCAGTGCCCGTTGTGCCGTCGCCAAAGCACACCAGTATCTCATTTGCCTGATCAGCGGCAGATTTACCCTGGATTTCATCCATGTAAAGTACCGCTGAGATCTGGTAACGAAGCACCGGACCTTCAATGGGACTGGCCTGAATAGAGCCGCCAAGTAAGTGCGTGGCCTGCCCTATCTGGCTACTCAATAACATGAGGCATAGAAGCGTGATTGTTTTCATAGCGGATGAAGGAGAAAAGGCATATTTATTCATTTAACTCTAAATGGAGATATAGCCATATACTGGTTATGAAACATTTCGTAAACGGTATTTTCGTACTTTTCGGATATGCTTTATACGTCTGAACAAACCACTCAATTACCCGCCGGTGGGTTTCGGTATTTGCTTACGTCGCTCGATGACCACGTGCTGACAATCACGTTGAACCGACCCGAAAAAAAGAACGCCCTTAATCCACCAATGCTGGCCGAACTGGCATTCTCGCTGGCGTATGCTCATTATACAGCCAGTGTATGGATTGTTGTGCTAGCGGCTTCGGGCGATACATTTTGTTCGGGTATGGACTTGAAAAGCTTGTCAGTTGATGATGCCGAAATGGCTTCGGTTCCTGAACCATCGGAACCTGTTCGACTGGGCGAATTGATGGCCGGTTTACACAAACCGTGTATTGCCCGTGTGCAGGGGGCAGTTTATGCCGGAGGTTTTTTGCTGGTCGGCGGTAGTACGTATGTTGTGGCTGCTGAGTCGGTCACGTTTAGTTTACCAGAAGTAAAGCGCGGTCTGTTTCCATTTCAAGTGCTGGCCATGCTGCTTGATATCATGCCCGCTCGTAAGGCTCTCGATCTTTGCCTGCGCGCCCGAACACTCACTACCACTGACGCGCTAACTCTAGGTTTAGTAACAGAGATCGTGTCTGCCGAGGCAATTGATGGAGCTATAGAACGCCTTACGGATGAATTAAAACAGTTTTCGCCAACAGCCATGCAGTTTGGTTTGCTGGCTTATCAGCAACTAAAAAGCCTGTCATCCAACGAACAACAGGCTTTTATGCAAGATCAATTTAGTCAACTACAGCAAACACCCGATGCAAAAGAAGGGATGACGGCTTTTCTGGAGAAACGAAAACCGAATTGGGGAAATAATGAGTTATAATGGCCTATAGACAATGCAATGGTTTGTTTTACAGGCATTTCCTCCGAGTATCAATGATATTATGAATCCTCCAGATACCACCCACTTTGATCAGTGTAAAAGCATTAGCTCCGCAGTGGCGTTGCTGACCATCGTAATAGAATGAATAAGGTGTCCAGGCGGTAGCTAATTCACCGTCAATCTTGATGTCCATTCCAGACAGTCGTTCATCCAAAGCGCCAACTTTAGCCTTGCCCACAGAGGTGATAAATTTTCCGATAGCATCGTCCTGTATAGAAACATCACCTTCCTTATTGACAACGGTTTGTAGCCGTGCATAAGGCGTAAATATTTCTCTAATCATTGTAGAATCGGCTTTTTTCATGCCGTCGAAAAGCTGATTAACAGAAGCGCGCACGGCTGCTTCGTCCCGATCTGATCCGCCTGTTGGCATTTGGGCGAATAAAGGGCAAGTGATTAAGCTAAAGAATAAAGCAAGTATTTTCATCGTAGTAAAGATGGGTGAGTTTTTCTTGCATCAATAATACTCAAAAAATACCAGTGTCGCATCCGTTTGCCGCCTTGAATCAACTGGTTGTGAATTAGTAGCGTGTATTATCTTCTCTGTATTACCGTGGATCACAGCGAACAGCGGCCAAACGAAATACTTATGAGATGCAGGTTTTCATAACAAGACAAAAATCAGCGCCCTATTCTCTGAGAGAATAGGGCGCTGATTCATTGGCAGTAATCTGTTTATTAAATACTCATATTCAGTGACTAAATATATTGATTGACAATCATTTCATACAGCTCTTGTCGGCCGCTGAGTTGTTTCGGCTCGCCGTTCGATAGGGCGTACTGGCGTAGATCTTCGAGCGTTAATTCACCTTTTTCAAACTTGGCGCCCTCACCCGAATCATAGCTGGCATAGCGTTCGGCCCGCAGTTTTTTGTATTGCGATTTGTCTAAAATGGCTTCGGCGGCAATGGCTGCCCGTGCGAAAGTGTCCATGCCGCCAATATGGGCAATGAAAATATCCTCCAGATCGGTTGAATTCCGGCGCGTTTTAGCATCGAAGTTAACGCCACCTGATTTAAGACCGCCCGCTTCCAGAATTACCAGCATGGCCTCGGTTAGTTCATATACGTCCACCGGAAACTGGTCGGTATCCCAACCATTCTGGTAATCACCGCGGTTGGCATCAAGGCTGCCGAGCATGTTGTTATCAGCCGCCACTTGCAATTCGTGAGCAAACGTATGGTTGGCCAGCGTTGCGTGGTTGGTTTCGATATTCAATTCAAAATCGTCCTGTAAGCCAAAGCGATTCAGGAAACCAACAACCGTAGCCGCGTCGAAATCGTACTGGTGTTTAGTCGGTTCCATTGGTTTTGGCTCGATATAAAACGAACCTTTAAACCCCTGCTTACGCGCATAATCACGACTGATTTGCAGGAACTTACCTAAGTGTTCCTGCTCGCGTTTCATGTTGGTATTCAATAGAGACATATACCCTTCGCGACCTCCCCAGAACGTATAGCCAGCACCGCCTAATTCAATTGTGGCATCAATTGCATTCTTTACCTGCCAGGCGCCGTGCGCTAATACATGAAAATCGGGGTTAGTAGATGCCCCGTTCATATAGCGTTCGTGCGAAAACAGATTGGCCGTTCCCCAAAGTAATTTTACACCACTGGCGGCTTGTTTCTGTTTGGCGTAATCGACAATCGCGCGAAAATTTTTCTCGAACTCAGCGTTGGAATTCCCTTCCGGGGCTACGTCTACATCATGGAAACAGTAAAATTCCATGCCGATTTTTGTGATAAACTCGAAAGCCGCGTCCATTTTATCATGAGCTGCTGCCAGAGGATCAGTTTTCACATCCCAGGGAAAATGTTTAACACCGGGACCAAAAGGGTCGGCACCCGTTCCGCAGAAAGTATGCCAGTAAGCCGTTGCAAACCGGAATATATCCTTCATCGGTTTGCCCAAAATGAGCCGATTGGCATCATAAAATTTGAACGCCATTGGATTGTCGGACTCCCGGCCTTCGTAAGCAATGGGCTTTTCTATAAACGGAAAATACGTTTTCTCGCCGAGTGTTAATTGGATATCAGACATGACAATAGAAATTGAGATAACAGGTAATCAAAAGATAACCAAAGGTAGATTCTCCTTATTCAGCTGGCAAAGCCTTGTTGATAACTATATGACTTATCAACAACGGTGGGTACAACTGCCCGGTTTATACGTTACCACGATAATTTTACCAGAGAAACTCCCTGCCGTGGCAGTGAAAATGGCATATTGATTTCACCATTTTTAACGGTAACCCAGGCCGGGGAAGTCAGTAATTGTAATTGTCCGGCCTTTTCTAACTCGGCGATTTGTTCAGTAGTTGGTGATTTGGGCGAGCCCATTTTTTTCCAGACCTCGTATGAATTGCTAAATTGCTGGTCGATGCGGTAATGTTGTACGAACACTTTTGCCGCAGGAATGCCGTTTAATTTCACCTCAACCGGCGATTCGGGACCCATGATATTGTCGTCGTGGTAATTCCAGACCATCACCGTTGCCGATTGTCCATCTTTAGCGGCTAACGCGTTAACGTCTCGTTCTCCTCGAACACTTTCGTTTCGTATTTTGATGAAATCGTACGCCAGATCGGTATTGACGTCAACGCGATTTCCCTGCATCATCCCAAACATACGAAATACATTCAGAACGGGTTTGTCCACACCGTTGGTCGCCAAATCCCGAAAACCACGAAACCAGGGCTGGTCTTCAAACTCAAATGCCCACGTAACGGCACCCAGCAGGTTAACACCACGCGCCTTGGCCAAATCGTATTTTCGGGCAAACGAAGCCGCCGTGTAGCTAGAGTACATAGTCCCGTTTCGATACGCATTTTGCGGATGAAAATCTTCCGAACAGGCTGCACAGCCTTCGGGGTCAGACTCGCCGATAATAATGGGCAAATGCTTCAGGGTAGGGTAGGAGGCCACAATTTCAAAGCCCTTATCAATGTCGCGCAATTGCGTGCCCATGTTCATCTGCACAACCCCGTTCACCAGTTTCGGTGCGCCTTTGGCGTGGAAAGTAATAAAATCGAGTGGAGCACCGGTTTTGCCGGAAACTGCATTAGTGCCGCTAATAATGTGGTCCATAAAAGCCCGGAAAAACCTGGCCGACTCTGCACTACCCGGCCCCGTTACTTCGGGACCGCCCATTTTAGCCGTCGGCCGGGCCCGTTTTACCGCATCAGCGGTGTAATCATATAATTTAATGTACTCATCGACTGTGCCTTTCCAGTAACCAATATTGGGTTCGTTCCACAATTCCCAATACCAGCTTTCCACCTCTTTCTGGCCGTACCGCGCTACCGAATGTCTGACCCACTGATAGACCAGTTCACTCCATTTTTTGTAGTCTTTTGGCGGGTAGGCCCAACCTGTATATATATCGTTGTATTGATTGCCCGGACTCCAATTGTGTTTGTAAGGTTCGGGTTTTGTCGATAAGGCTTCGGGCATAAAACCGATCTGGGCGATTGGTTTCATGCCCCGCTCTATATATGTGTCGAATATTTTGTCGACAATAGTCCAGTCATAAACCGGGTTTCCATTCTTGTCTTCGGTGTAGGCATTGGTTGAACCCCACTTCAAGGCTGCTTTCCCGTCGCCGGTAACCAGCAAACTATGTGCCCGAACAAATACAGGAACCTGGCTCAGATTCGCGATTTCGGTCAATAGCTTTTTCCCATCTTTCATGTAGGTGTAATTCGGTTCGTCGTAGCCAAACCAAGCCCAAATAGGTTTTAAAGGCTCTTTGGTTTTTGCCAGATCGACTCGAATTTCAACCGGTTTAGTCTGAGCTACGCCAACCGAAACAGTCAGCAGATTCAGCACGCAGAAACTAACTATGATCGATTTAAACCCCGAAATACACTTCTGCTGAATCATGAAAAAGATGGCTGATGAGGGAAATCAGAGTATCAAATTGGAACGCAACGACTAGACTTTCTTAAAGACGACAATACCATTATGACCACCAAAGCCAAAGGTGTTGCTCATGGTAACGTTCACCGGTGTAGACACGGGTTCGCCCAGAACAATGTTTAACTGAGCGGGAATAGCCGGGTCGAGTTCAGTTGTGTTGATCGTTGCCGGAATGACGCTGTCCCGCATGGCGAGCAGGCAGATAATGGCTTCAATAGCGCCCGCAGCTCCCAATAAATGACCCGTCATGGATTTGGTTGCGCTGATGTGAAGCTTCGTTTTTTCGTTGTTTGTGAGTTTAGTTACCGCTTTAATTTCCGAGAGATCACCCACTGGCGTAGATGTTGCGTGCGTATTAAGGTAATCCACATCAGCGATGGTAATGCCAGATTCATCCAGTGCCAGTTGCATGGCTTTCAGTGCACCTAAACCCTCTGGATGGGTTGCTGTCATATGATAGGCATCGGCCGTCATGGATGCGCCCGTTATTTCACCATAAATATGAGCGCCCCGTTTTACGGCGTGTTCATATTCTTCTAAAATCAACGCACCGGCCCCTTCGCCCATTATGAAGCCATCCCGGTGAACATCGAACGGTCGTGAAGCGGTTGTCGGCTCATCATTACGGGTTGACATTGCTTTCATGGCGCTAAAGCCACCAAATGAGGCCGGTGTAATAGGCGCTTCAGAACCTCCGCTCACAATAATTTTAGCTTTCCCTAAACGAATGTACGTAAAGGCGTCCATCAGGGCCGTATTTGAGGTGGCGCAGGCCGAAACGGTGGTGTAATTAATGCCCATGTAGCCGTTTCGGAGCGAAATCATGCCCGATGCCATATTGGCGATTAGTTTGGGCACAAAGAAGGGGCTAAACCGGGGTTGCCCATTGCCCAGTACATATTCGGTTACTTGCTCTTCAAAGGTTTCCATGCCGCCCTGACCAGAGCCCCAAATGACGCCCACATCGAAAGGGTCCATTTTTTGGAAGTCAAACCCCGAATCTTTAATAGCCTGATCAGAAGCAATTAAGGCATATTGCGTAAACCGGTCCGTCCGCTTAATATCGCCGTGACTTAAATAGGCAGAAGCCGTGAAATCTTTGAGTTCGCAGGCAAAATGTGTCCGAAACAAAGACGCATCGAAGCGAGCAATGGTGGCGGCACCACTTTGCCCGGCTATTATATTTTGCCAGAATGTTGGCACATCATGACCAATTGGTGTCAAGGCACCTATACCTGTGATTACAACTCGGTGTAACATAGCGATTGATTCGAAAAATTAGTAGCCTGAGTTACGGTAACCTGGCTTACCTGGGTTAGTGTTGTGATAAATAAATGTTTAGCAAATATAGTAATTAAAATACCGATTGGTATATTTGTAACATGAATCAGGAATTGTCGAAAGCGGACCGGACCCGCCAGTTTATTATTGAAACGACGGCCGAAATTTTCAATAAAAAAGGCTACGCTGGCACGGCCTTGTCTGATTTGACACAGGCTACCGGTTTGACTAAGGGCAGTATTTATGGGAATTTTGAAAATAAAGAAGAGGTAGCTTTAGCCTGTTTTGATTATAACCTTGCCAAAATTAATCGGGCTGTTCAACAACGAATGCAGCAAGTTAGCTCATTCCATGATAAACTGTCGGTTTATGCCCAGTTCTACCACAGTTTTACCCAGGCTTCTTTTCCGAAAGGAGGTTGCCCAATTTTAAATACGGCCATTGAAGCTGATGATACTAATAACCTGCTGAAAGATAAAGCGTCAAAAGCGGTTCTGACCTGGAAGAAAAATATCGTTAATCTCATCCAGGCTGGTATAGCAGCGGGCGAATTTAAAGAAGAGGCTGCCCCTGAGCAGACCGCTTTATCAATCATCGCTCTGATTGAAGGGGGGCTTATGATTGCCAGAGTAACCAATAACCCTAGCAGTCTGGATAAAGTACTGAAAACAGTGGAGTTACTTATTACACAGCTTAAGGTATGACGTCGTTGAGCCTCGTTTAATGGCAACTAACGCCCGCATAAAGACAGTCTTCCCCCTAAATCTTTCTCAAATAAGCTTTCCAAAATCAAGTAGCTTACTCAATAAGCTACATTTTTTTTCTTCTAAAAATATACCAATCGGTATTTTTATGAATACTACTCGTTTGATTTTATTGACGACTACCGTCATTGCTGCGGCTGTTATGGAGTTAATTGATACGTCTATTGTTAATGTGGCTTTGTCGCAGATGAGCGGTAATCTGGGAGCAACGCTGGAAGATACTTCCTGGGTAATCACCTCATACGCTATTGCTAATGTGATTGTTATTCCGCTAACGGGTTTCCTGGCTGCGTTGATGGGCCGACGAACCTACTTTATTGGCTCTGTAGCACTCTTTACAGTAGCGTCGTTAATGTGCGGCTTATCCACTAACATCTGGATGCTGGTGGCGTTCCGGTTTATTCAAGGCATTGGGGGCGGGGCTTTACTGTCTACATCACAAGTTATTGTGTTTGAGTCGTTTCCTGTAAATAAACGTTCGGTAGCTAGTGCCATTTTTGGCATTGGCGTCTTTACCGGACCAACCATCGGGCCAACGCTGGGCGGGTATATCCTGGACGTAACCGACTGGAACTGGATTTTTTTGGTAAACGTCCCCATTGGCTTGGTCGTGCTGGTGGGCTCAATTCTTTTGGTGAAAAACCCAAAGCAAACGCAGGCTATTACGAAAGTAGATTATCTGGGGCTGGTATTACTTATTCTCGGTATTGGTGCGTTGCAAATTGTGCTGGAACGGGGTGAACAGGAGGACTGGTTCGACGCGAATTACATCCTTTACCTGACTGGCGTTGCGGTGCTGGGAATAATCGGGTTTGTCTGGTGGGAATTGCGCATCTCGCAGCCAATTGTTAATCTGCGTGTACTTCGTAGTCCAACCCTGGCCGTAGCCTCCGTATTGACATTTGTGACAGGTGTTGGGTTATTCACCAGCGTATTTCTGACGCCTGTATTTGCTCAGCGGCTGTTAGGTTTTCCACCACTAGACACGGGGCTGCTCCTATTGCCCGGTGCACTGATTGCTATTGCGGCTCTGATAATGACGGCCCGACTTTTACAGGCCGGTGTACCCATCCCGTTCATCATTATCGTAGGATTTTTCTTCTTCATGACCTTTAGCTGGCAAATGGGCCACCTGAGTTCCGATGCTGGTAAAGGAGATTTCTACATCCCGCTGATTTTTCGGGGTGTTGGTTTGGCGCTGTTAACTGTTCCGCTAACGGCCTTAGCGGTATCGGGTCTTAGCCCAACTGAAATTCCGCAGGGAGCCGCTTTCAATAATATGATGCGGCAACTAGGTGGCTCGTTTGGGATTTCCGGGGTAAATACGTATCTGGCAAATCGGATTGCGCAGCATCGCACGGATTTAGTGTCGAACCTGACGCCAAACGATATCGAAACAACGCAATGGTTAGCGTCGGTTGGGCATCGTTTCATTGCCCGGGGAGCAACTGAATTGGATGCTGTTCGGAAGAGTTATCAATTGCTGGATCAATCCATTACCCGTCAGGCTTCGGTGTTGAGTTATCTGGATGCTTACTTACTGGTGGGCCTATTATTTGCGTTGGCCATGCCGCTAATTTTGCTGGTCGTTAACAAAGCACCCGCGAAAAACGCCCCAATCATCTTGTCGGACCACTAATTCTACATTCGTTGCGTGACACCGGGTTTATTGAGTTGAAGAAATTAACCGCCGAAAAGCTTTTGCTCTTTTTCGTGATGTCGGGCCGGGTGGCCCGTGCGGTTTGAGATGGCACCGGCCACCCCACCCGGCCCGACATCACACCTATCTACTTACTTGGGTCAATGTGGTGAAAAGAGGCCTTAATCTATGATTGAGCGATGAATTGCTCCGGTACGGGTTTGAGTTTCGTGCCAGCTGGTTTTACGGCAATTATAGTTATGATAGCGGAGAGCAATAAAGAGCCTGCCATAAAGATATAAGAAGCGCCGAAGCCACCCGTTGTTCCGTTCAAATAGCCTACAATATAGGAGCCCGCAAATGATCCTAAAGCACCAAAACTATTGATGAGGGCCATGGCACCACCCGCTACATTTTTTGGTAAAATTTCGGGAATAATAGCGAAGAATGGGCCGTAAGGGGCATACATAGCACCGCCGGCAATAATTAGCAATACAAAAGAAAGCCAGAAATTACTCACACCAACTAGATAGGAACAATAAAAAGCAACGGCACCAAGTAATAAAAACGGCCAGACGAATGCCTTTCTATTCAGCGTTTTGTCAGAGAGATAAGAAGCACCTAACATGCCTATAATCGCTAATACATAAGGAACAGAAGATAGCCAGCCAGTCTTTACAATATTCATGTTAGGAGCGGCATTAATGATAGAAGGAAGCCACATAACGAAGCCATAAACACCGATACTCCAAAGGGCATATTGCAGACTTAGAAGAATAACTATTCTGGATTTAAAGGCTTCCATATAGTTTTTAACGGGTTTAATACCCTGTTGTTCCAACTGTAATTGTTCGTCCAAATCCTGCTGCTCTGCTGCCGTTAACCATTTGGCATCTTTAGGCTTATCAGCTACCAGTCTCCACCAGAAAAAGGCCCAAATAATAGCCGGAAGCCCTTCCAGAATAAACATCCATCGCCACCCGACAGCTTTAATTAAATAACCCGACAAAACGGACATCCAGAGTATAGTTGCCGGATTGCCAAGAATCAAAAACGTATTGGCTCGTGAACGCTCTGCTTTTGTAAACCACCTGCTTAAAAAAAGTAGCATGGCAGGCATAACGGCGCTCTCGACAACACCGAGCATAAAGCGAATGACAATTAATAAATTCACATTGCTAATTATGCCCGTTGCCATCGCCAGGCCGCCCCAGAAAAGTAAAGACCAGAAGATTAATTTTTTTGCGCTTCTATTCTCCGCGTAGATGGCACCGGGAACCTGAAAGAAGAAATAGCCCAGAAAAAATAGAGAGCCCAACAGCGAAGACATGGCCGGGGTAATGTGTAAATCAGTGGCCATTCCACTGGCTGCCCCAAACCCAAAATTTGCCCTGTCCAGGTAAGCAAGACTGTATGTAATAAAAGCTATCGGTATCAGGCGATACCAACGAGATTTTGCAATTACTTTTTCCATTTCGACTTACTTTATTGGAAATTTGTCTATACAATTACTCCGTACCAATCGT